>NZ_JBGCCK010000010.1:0-255048 GCF_041262525.1 Streptacidiphilus sp. MAP12-20 | reverse complement strand
AGACGACCTTCGACCAGGTTTACGCGGTCAACGTGAAAGCCCCGTTCTTCCTCACCGCAGCCGTCGCACCCGCCATGGCGGAGGCCGGCAGCGGAACGATCATCAACCTGGGCTCCTGGATCGCGCGCCTCGGCATTCCGATCGGCGCCCTCTACAGCTCCACCAAGGGAGCCATCGAGACCCTGACCCGGGCCTGGGCCGCGGAGTTCGGGCCGCAGGGCGTCCGGGTGAACGCGATCTCGCCTGGAGTGGTGTTGACGCCCGTCCCTGGCCAGATTCATCCCGGCGAGGCCATGATGAAGGGCACCCCTGCAGGCCGGATGGGCACCCCGGACGCCATCGCGCACGCCGCCGTGTACCTGGCCGCTGACGAGTCCGCCTTCGTGCACGGCATCGTGCTCGACGTCGACGGCGGCCGCACCACCGTTGCCGTCATCGCCGGCTGATTCGGGGAATCGCCCTGAGCGAGGCTGATGTGTGAAGCGTTCTGGCGCCAGGTCACGGCACTGCGCTGCCCGCGTGGCGCAGGTCCGTGATCCCTTGGCTCAGGGCGGCGCGCAGGTGGGTGGACTGACCTGTCGACAGCAGGATCGACACGCCCCCTTGAATCGCGGCCAGCAGTGCGGCAGCCCTGGTGTCGACGTCGAGTGCCGCGGGAAGCTGGCCGGCGGCCTGTAGCGACCGGATGCCCACCGCCAAGCTCTCCTGCCAGCGGCGCATCAACTCGATCACGATCGCCCGTGCCCCGGGGGTCGAGCGCCCGATCTGAAGAAACAGCGATCCGAGCGGGCACTCGTCCCCCTGGGCCTCGTAACGCTTGATCACCACATCCTGCCACTGCTCCCAGGCTTCCCAGGAGTCCAGGCAGCCCAGGTACGGCTGCTGGTCCTCCAGGACTTGATCCGCCTCGAACTGGGCGACCGCGACCAGTAGTTCGTCCTTGCCGGCCGGGAAGTAGTGGAACAGCTGGCTCTTGCTGGTGCTGGTCCGCGCCATGATGTCGTCCAGCGTCGTCGAACTGACGCCCTTCTCCCTCAGCACCGCCGCAGCCCCTTCGATGATCCGGCTACGTGTCGCCTTCCCCTTCGCCGTCAGCTTCCCGCCCATGACCCGCCTCCTCACAATGGACTGCGCGGTCCAGTGTAATCCGGCGTCTCCGGGCATCGCCCCAGCGCAGGGTCACGTGGTCGAGTCCCGCGTCCCTGGCCGCGCAGCGCAGACAGCGGCCGAGGGTGGCCGCGCCGGATGGCCGCGCCTGGGCGATTGGGGGCGATCAATGAACGCAGAACTCGTTGCGTTCCGGGTCCTGCATCACGACGGAGAAGGAGCCCGAGTTCTCCGAGTCCTGGATGCGCTGCCTGGACGCGCCCAGGCTCTCCAGACGCGTCATCTCGGCGAGCACTCGCTCCTTGCGCGTGGCAAAGGAGACGCTCCGCCCTCCGCTCACGCCAAGATCGAGGTGCAGCCGGTTTTTGACGGCCTTCGACTCGGGCACCTGCTGGAACCAGCTCCGTGGCCCGACGCCTCGCGGATCGATCACGGAGTCACTGCAGTCGCCGGTACCGAGCTCCTCCTCCGGCACACCCTGGTCCAGCCAGTACGCGCGCCAGGTGGCGAACGATGCGGGCGGCGGCTCGACTTCGTACCCCAGTGCGGCGGCCCAGAACGCCGCGATCCGCTCCGGCTCGGCGCAGTCGATGGTCAGCTGGAGTGTGGGATGTGTGATCACCGGCCAACTGTACTGGCCGCATGAGGCTCAGACGGTGGGTTCCGTCGGCTTGGGGTTCCCATCGTGAGGGGTGCCGGTCGAACGGGAGTCTCGATCGGGTGACGGCAACCGGGGCCACCGCGGTGGGCGGGTCGTCAGGGTCGCCGGCATCCGGCGTCGCGCAGGCTGCTCGGCGTGATCGAGGCGGATGCCGTTGTCCGGGCCGGAACTGACGGCCCGGCCGAGCAGTAGGCGTCAGTAGGCCACGCCGACCACGGCCCGCTCCGACTCCGGCATGGACAGCGTGCGCAGCATCAGCTGGGCGCAGTCCGCACGGGAGATCTTGGTGCCGCCCTTGAGGTTGCGCCCGAGCGCCGTGCGGTAGGTACCGGTGAGCGGCTTGTCCGTCAGCTGCGGTGGCCGGACGAGCGTCCAGTCCAGGCCGCTGGCGCGGACCTCGTCCTCCATCGCGGCCAGGTCCGCGTAGTGGCCGCGCAGCGCGGCTTTGACCAGGGGGTTGAGGACATGGCGCATGACGAAGCCGTCGCCCGGGTCGTGCCGCGGCGGGTTCGGACGGGCAGGGGAGGGGAACGTCCCGATGGGCGCCGCGCTCACGACGACGAGGCGGCGCGTGCCCGTCGCCTGCATGGCGTCGACCAGCGCACGGGTGCCGCGCGTCGCCACGCCGTGGTCGGCCTTCGTGCGCGCTCCCAGGCCCGAGAGGACCGCGTCCGCGCCGGTCACGGCGCCGCGCAGCGCGTCGGCGTAGGCATCGGGGGAGGAGAGGTCGACCGCGATGGCGGGGACGTCGGCGTCGAGCTTGGCGGGGTTCCGGACCACGGCGGTGACCTCGTGGCCGGCGGCGAGGGACTGGGCGAGGAGCTGGCGGCCGATGCCGCCGGTCGCGGCGACGATGGTGAGCTTCATGGGTGCTCTCCTGGTTCAGGCGCAGGGGCTAGGGTTTCCTCTGTACGCCGTACTCTATGGAGACGATATCATATGGATTCCAAATCATCTCGGAGCGGTCGGGATCGAGGGCGGGCCCGCCAGGACGTCAGGGACGCGCTGCGCGAGCTCGGAATCCAGCTCGCCCAGCTGAACCGCCGCGTCAGCGGCAGGCTCAAGCTGCGTGACGTCGACATGGACTGCCTCGACCTGATCACCCGCCTCGGTCCGCTCGGGCCGGGCGCCCTCGCGAAAGCGGGGGGCTTGCATCCGGCCACGGTCACCGGGATCCTCGACCGGCTCGAGGGGGCGGGCTGGATCGTGCGCGAACGTGACCCCGACGACCGACGCGCGGTCCGGGTCCGGGCCGTGCCGGAGCGGGGCGGGGAGGTATTCGCGCAGTTCGCGGGCATGAACGGCGCGGTGCAGGAGATCTGCTCCGACTACGACGAGGAGCAGCTGCGGGTGATCGCCGGCTTCCTCGGCCGGGTCGCCGAGGCCGGGCGCGCGTCGGTGCTCGCGTTGGAGGGGGAGCAGAATTGACTGCCGGTCGGCCGGGAGGGCGCGTATGGCGGTGAAGGCTCAGCTCAGCAGGGACGCGGTCCTCGACGCCGCCGCCGAGCTCGTCCGCGCGCAGGGCCCGGCCGCGTTGACGATGCGTCGACTCGCGGCGGAGCTCGGCTGCGCGGTCACCGCGATCTACTGGCACGTGGGCAACCGCGAAACGCTGCTGGACGAACTGGTCGCCCGCACCGTCAAGGACATGGGCGAGATCCACGCCGAGGGCGACTCGCCCGCCGCCCGCGCCGAATCGGTCGCGCTCTCCCTGCGCGCCAAGCTCCGGGCCCGTCCGCATCTGATCGCACTGGTCCACGAGCGCGGTCTCACCGAGCTGATGATGCTCCCCGCCCAGCGCGCCCTCGCCCACGAGGCCCACGCGGCGGGCCTGCGCGGCGCGGCGGCGGCGGAGGCGGTCCGCGCGCTGCAGTTCCAGGTGGTCGGTTTCGTGCTGGTCGAACGCAACCGCGAACGCGCTCCGGTCCAGCGTCCGGGCGAGCCGGACCTCTGGGACACGGAGACGGCCGAACAGGACCCGGACCTGGTGGTGGCCTTCGCCGCCGCGCCGGACATCGAACGCCTCTTCCGTGCGACGATCCGCGGCCTGGTCGCCTCGTTCTGGGGCGAGGGCTAGGGCCGCTCAAGGCAGCGGCGGCTCGGTGCGGCGGACCGGCGTCCGGCATCAGGGCCGGACCGGGCCCTGTCGGGGTTCCCTGCTGCTCCGGGCCGCTGGGCTCACCCGAAAGGGGGATTTCCGTGCGGCGCGGGATACACGATCGTCTTTCGCACGTTACGCCCGACATATTGCCAGCAAGGTCGAGCAAGACCATGATTCTACGCACGTAGAACGACGCTGAAGGCGAGGCCCCGTCATGTCGGATTCCGTCAGCAGTTCCAGCTCCACCTCCTCCGCCCCGTCCCGCAGCGTGCGCGCAGCGCTCGTGCAGACCCGGTGGACCGGGGACACTGCCTCCATGGTGGATCTCCACGAGCGCTACGCGCGTGAGGCCGCCGCCCAGGGCGCGCAGGTGATCGGGTTTCAGGAGGTGTTCAACGCCCCCTACTTCTGCCAGGTCCAGGAGCCCGAGCACTACCGCTGGGCCGAGCCGGTGCCGGACGGGCCGACGGTGAGTCGCATGCGTGAGCTCGCGCGCGAGCTGAACATGGTCATGGTCGTGCCCGTCTACGAGGTCGAGCAGCCCGGGGTCTACTACAACACCGCCGCCGTCATCGACGCCGACGGCAGCTACCTCGGCAAGTACCGCAAGCACCACATTCCGCAGGTCAAGGGCTTCTGGGAGAAGTACTACTTCAAGCCCGGCAACCTCGGCTGGCCCGTCTTCGACACCGCCGTCGGCAAGGTCGGCGTCTACATCTGCTACGACCGCCACTTCCCCGAGGGCTGGCGCGCGCTCGGGCTGGCCGGGGCCGAGATCGTCTACAACCCCTCCGCCACCAGCCGCGGTCTCTCCGCCTACCTATGGCAGCTGGAGCAGCCCGCCGCCGCCGTCGCCAACGAGTACTTCGTCGCCGCCATCAACCGCGTCGGCGTCGAGGAGTACGGCGACAACGACTTCTACGGCACCAGCTACTTCGTCGACCCGCGCGGCCAGTTCGTCGGCGAGGTCGCCTCCGACAAGGAGGAGGAGCTCGTCGTCCGCGACCTCGATCTCGGTCTGATCGAAACGGTGCGCAACCAGTGGGCCTTCTACCGGGACCGGCGCCCTGACGCCTACGGTCCGCTCGCGGAGGCCTGAGCGCCGATGAGCGAGAACGAGACCTTGCTCGCCCGCCACCGCGCGGTCACCCCCTCCTGGCTCGCGCTCTACTACCGTGAACCGTTGGAGCTCACCCATGGCGAGGGCCGCCACGTCTGGGGCGCCGACGGGCGCCGCTACCTGGACTTCTTCGGCGGCATCCTCACCACCATGACGGCCCACGCGCTCCCCGAGGTCACCAGCGCCGTAGCCGAACAGGCCGGACGCATCCTGCACAGCTCGACGCTCTACCTCTCCACGCCCATGGTCGACCTCGCCGAGCAGGTCGCCGAGCTGTCCGGGATCCCGGACGCCAAGGTCTTCTTCACCACCTCCGGCACCGAGGCGAACGACGCCGCGCTGCTGCTGGCGACCAGCTACCGCCGCTCCAACCAGGTGCTGGCGATGCGCAACAGCTACCACGGGCGTTCCTTCAGCACCATTGGCATCACCGGCAACACCTCCTGGTCGCCGACCAGCCTCTCCCCGCTGCAGACCCTCTACGTGCACGGCTCCGTGCGCACCCGCGGTCCCTTCGCGGAGCTGGACGACGACGCCTTCATCGAGGCCTGCACCGCCGATCTGGAGGACATGCTCGGCCAGGTCGGCGGGCCCGTCGCCGCGCTGATCGCCGAGCCGATCCAGGGGGTGGGCGGCTTCACGCACGGCCCTGACGGCCTCTTCGCCGCGTTCAAGCGGGTGCTGGACCGCCACGGCATCCTGTGGATCAGCGACGAGGTGCAGACCGGCTGGGGACGCACCGGCGACCACTTCTGGGGCTGGCAGGCCCACGCGGACGCCGGGCCGCCCGACGCGCTGACCTTCGCCAAGGGGCTCGGCAACGGCCTCTCCATCGGCGGCGTCGTGGCCCGCGCCGAGCTGATGGACTGTCTGGGCGCCAACTCCATCTCCACCTTCGGTGGCAGCCCGGTCACCACCGCCGGCGCGTTGGCCAACCTGCGCCATCTGCTGGAGCACGACCTCCAGGGCAACGCCCGCCGCGTCGGCGCGCTGCTGCGCGAACGGATCGACACGGGCACGCGACAGCTGCCGATCGTCCGCGAGGTGCGCGGTCGTGGACTGATGCTCGGCGTCGAGCTGGTCGACCGCTCCGGCGAGCCGTCCGCCGCCGCCGCGGCGCTCGCCCTCGAACACGCCCGTGACCTCGGCCTGCTGATCGGCAAGGGCGGCCCGCAGGGCAACGTCCTGCGCGTCGCGCCGCCGCTCTCGCTCACCACCGACGAGGCCGAGCAGGGCGCCGAGCTCCTGGTCCAGGCGCTCGACCGGGCCCAGGGCGAGCTGCGGAAGATGGAGGACGCGCTGTGAGCGCCCAGCTGAGATGCAGCGTAGGTTGCGGGGTCCCGGAGCGAGGGACGAGCGAAGGGGGCACGCGGCCGGCGCGGAGCCGAAGCGGAGCACGAACGGGGAGCAAGCTGTGACAGCGAGCAACGAACGCACCGTCATCCGCGGCGGGTTGGTGGTCACCGCCGCCGAGGAGATCCACGCCGACGTGCTGATCGAGGGCGAGCGCGTCGCCGCCCTCGCCGCGCACGGCAGCGCCGCCGCCCGGGCCTGGCAGGCCGAGCACGAGATCGACGCCACCGACTGCTACGTCGTCCCCGGCGGCGTCGACGCGCACACCCACATGGAGCTGCCCTTCGGCGGCACCTCCGCGTCCGACACCTTCGAGACGGGCACCCGCGCCGCCGCCTTCGGCGGCACCACGACGATCGTCGACTTCGCCGTGCAGGGCGTCGGGCACAGCCTGCGCGAGGGCCTGGACGCCTGGCACGCCAAGGCCGAGGGCAAGTGCGCCATCGACTACGCCTTCCACATGATCATGTCCGATGTCACGCAGGACGTGCTCAAGGAGATGGACGTGCTGGTGGAGGAGGGCGTCACCTCCTTCAAGCTGTTCATGGCCTACCCCGGCGTCTTCTACAGCGACGACGGCCGCATCCTGCGCGCCATGCAGCGCTCCGCCGCCAACGGCGGGCTGATCATGATGCACGCCGAGAACGGCATCGCCATTGACGTGCTGGTCGAACAGGCCCTCGCCGCCGGGCATACCGATCCCCGCTACCACGGCGAGGTCCGCCGCGAGCTGCTGGAGGCGGAGGCCACCCACCGGGCGATCCAGCTCGCCCGGGTGGCGGGCGCCCCGCTGTACGTCGTGCACGTCTCCGCCGAACAGGCCGTCAACGAGCTGGCCCAGGCGCGGGACCTCGGGCTCAACGTCTTCGGCGAGACCTGCCCGCAGTACCTCTTCCTCTCCACCGACAACCTGGCCGAGCCGGACTTCGAGGGCGCCAAGTACGTCTGCTCGACGCCGCTGCGACCGAAGGAGCACCAGGCCGCGCTCTGGCGCGCGCTGCGCACCAACGATCTGTCCGTGGTCTCGACCGACCACTGCCCGTTCTGTTTCGTCGGGCAGAAGGAGCTGGGCCGAGGGGACTTCTCGAAGATCCCGAACGGGCTGCCGGGCGTCGAGAACCGGATGGACCTGCTGCACCAGGCCGTCCTCGACGGGCACCTCTCCCGCCGCCGCTGGATCGAGCTGGCCTGCGCAACCCCGGCCCGGATGTTCGGCCTTTACCCCCGCAAGGGCACCATCGCGCCCGGCGCGGACGCGGACATCGTCGTCTTCGACCCGCACGACCGCTACACGATGTCCGCCGCCACTCACCACATGAACGTCGACTACTCGGCCTACGAGGGCAGGCAGGTCACCGGCCGGGCCCGCACCGTCCTCTCGCGCGGCACGACCGTCGTCGACCGGGGCCGGTACCTCGGCCGGGCCGGCCACGGCGCGTACCTGCCGCGCAGCACCTCCCAGTACCTGATCTGAGCAGTACCTGATCTGAACGTGATCTGAAAGGGCGCTTCCGCATGGACATCGGCCTCGTGCTCCAGACCGACCCCCCGGCCCGCCTGCTCGTCGAGCGGATGCAGCGGGCCGAGGCGGCCGGCTTCACCCACGGCTGGACCTTCGACTCCTGCGTGCTGTGGCAGGAGCCGTTCGTGATCTACAGCCAGATCCTCGCGCAGACCGAGCGGTTGACGGTGGGCCCCATGGTGACGAACCCGGTCACCCGCACCTGGGAGGTCACCGCCTCGCTCTTCGCTACGCTGAACGACATGTTCGGCAACCGCACGGTCTGCGGCATCGGACGCGGCGACTCCGCCCAGCGCGTCGCGGGCCGCAAGCCGGCCACGCTGGAGCGGCTCTCGCACGCCATGCACGTCATCAAGGAGCTCGCCGAGGGACGCGAGGCCGAGGTCGACGGCACGGTGATGCAGATCCCCTGGATCAGCGGCGAGCCGAAGCTGCCGATCTGGATGGGCGCCTACGGACCCAAGGCGCTGGAGCTGACGGGCCGTCAGGCCGATGGCTTCATCCTGCAGCTGGCCGACCCGTTCCTGACGGAGTGGATGGTCAAGGCGGTGCGTTCCGCGGCCGAGCAGGCCGGGCGCGACCCGGCGTCCGTGACCGTCTGCGTCGCCGCCCCGGCGTACGTGACCGACGGCAGCGAGGAGCAGCTCGCGCACGCGCGTGAGCAGTGCCGCTGGTTCGGCGGCATGGTCGGCAACCACGTCGCCGACCTGGTCTCCCGCTACGGAGAGCACAGCGGGCTGGTGCCCGACGCGCTCACCGACTACATCAAGGAGCGCCAAGGCTACGACTACTCCCACCACGGGCGGGCGGGCAATCCGGACACCGCCTTCGTCCCGGACGAGATCGTCGACCGCTTCTGCCTGGTCGGACCGGTGTCCGCGCACCTGGAGAAGCTGGAACACCTGCGGTCCCTCGGCGTGGACCAGTTCGCGATCTACGCCATGCACGACGCCGTCGAGTCGACCATCGACGCCTACGGCGAGCAGATCATCCCCGTCCTGAGAGGCCGACCCCACATCGACTGACAGTGAGGATGTAGATGGCACCGCTCGGGGGTCTGACCCTCCGACTGACTGACGCTCCGGCTGTCCTTGGGTTGAATCGTCGGCCGTCCGGGCGGTGCCAGTACGCACCGCGCCGGTCGGGAGCCTGTGACCTAATAGCGCCTCTGTGTGTCAAGCGGCGGCGGCGAGGCGGGTGTGATGGTCGCGTTTCATGATCCGGTAGACCACGTTGGACAGCCGTCGCTTCAAGGCCCGGCGGGCCTCGGAGGGCGTCTTCCCCTCGGCGATCTTGCGCAGGTAGTAGTCCTGGCCGCCCATGCGGATCATGATTTATCGGACATCAGGAGGAAGATCTGCTGATTTCCAGTCGGAGTGACGCAGGGTAACCTCCGCGGTCCTGGCGTTGCCCCGTGCTTGGGGACCCTGACCGGGGATGACTATCGCTCGGCGGGCGCGCGGGGGCGGGGGACTCCGTGGAACACCTGTTGGGTGTGCCGGGTGCGGTGTTGGGGGTGGACGCGTGCCGCGCCGGGCTGCGGGCCGCGCAGCGGCCGGCCGGTCAGGTCGATCACCTGGCGTCCGGCGGGGTTTGCTGAGACGAAGCGTTGGGAGACCGTGACGGTGTCGTCGTTGGCGAGGCCGAGGACGCCCTTGTCGAAGAGCTTGTGGTGTAGTGAGCACAGGCACAGTCCGTTGTCGACCTGGCGGGGCCGTCGAAGGCCCACCAGCGTAGGTGTGCTGCTTCGAGGCATACGGGGACAGTCCCGATGCGGCCGTCGTAGCCGCAGAAGGCGCACTGGTACTCGTAGGCGGTCAGGACGAGTTCGCGCATTCTGCTGTCGCGCCGCCGAGGTCGGGACGCGTTGGACGAGGCGACTGTCTCGGCCGGCTCGAGTTAGAGGCCGACGGCCTGGCACAGGTCCTCGTGCAGGGACGGCGGGAAGTGAAGTTCCAGCAAGACCCGGGCCATGCGGGGGAGCAGTGACGGGTCTGTCCAGGCGGGCGTTCCGGTCTTCACGGCGACCACCTGCCCTCGCTCAGCCGCCCGCGGGGTGGGTGGGGTCGACCCAGGGGACGGTCTCGGGCTCGGCCACCCCGGTGATGTCCAGGTTGACCACGATGGGTTCCTGGCCGCTGCGGATCACCACGCATTCGAGAAGCCGGTCGTCGAGAGCGTTGATCTCCTGATGTGGCACGAACGGTGGCACGAAGATGAAGCTGCCGGGTCCGGCTTCGGCGGTGAACTCCAGGTTCGCACCCCACCGCATGCGGGCACGACCGCGGAGCACGTAGATCACGCTCTCCAACTCGCCGTGGTGGTGTGCCCCCGACCTTGCGCCGAGGTGGATGGCGACAGTGCCGGCCCACAGCTTCTCTGAGCCCGCCCGCGCTTGGTTGATCGCCGCGGCCCGATGCATCCCCGGCGTCTGCGGGGTGTTCGCGTCGAGCGCGTCGCCGGGAACGACCCGCACACCCTCGGTTCGCCAGTCCGGCGTCGCGCCCGGCTCGACGGTGTCCACAGCTCCAGCATAGGCCCGGTGCCGCAGGCCGGCCGGTCACCGCCGCAGAGATACGGGGATGCTCTGGGCATGGGTGGCGTCCACCCCGCAGGCGACCGACCAGGGAAGGGGCAACGGCCCCGTCTTTGAGAATCTCGAAGTCGAGGGTGTAGGCCTGGGACGACCGCAGAACCTTGCCGGTGTTGAAGGTGCCCGCGGACGCGGGCCTTCACGCGCCGGCGCTGTCCCGGCGGCAGGAGGCTGGCCAGGGCTGCGCGGCCGATCGCCTGTTTGGAGCGCTGTACTGCACGGGGGTGGAATTTCATCTCGTCGGCATAAACGGTATGGCAGTGAGCCATGCTGCCTGGGCGACGTACGACGTTCCTGCTGCGTGTCCGGAGCGTTGCCTGCTGTCGCTGCACCCAGGAGGTCGTCTGGCGACCTGGTCTTGACCGCAGGTGCACCAAGGCAATGTAGGGAGAACGCATGAGGCGTTGGCGTAGGCGGATCGCGCTCCTGGCCGCGAGTGGGCTCGCTGGAGCACTTGGGACGGCAGTGGCGCCAGCCGCGAGCGCGCAAGGTCCCCAGCACGGATCCAAGATCACCGTAGTGGCTGACCATCTGGGCAATCCGCGTGGCCTGTCGGCTGGGCCGGATGGCAGCCTCTACCTCGCGGAGGCGGGATCCGGCGGCACCGTGTGCGTCCCGGGAGGCCTGTCGGGCACCACGTGCGTCGGCCTGACCGGCTCGTTCGACCAAGTGAGTGACAGCGGCACCGTCAGGCGCGTCGTCACCCACCTGATTTCCGCCTCCGGTCCCGGCGGAATCGCAGCCGAGGGGCCGGTGTCGGTCTCCCATGGTCCCGATGACACGTTCTTCGGCCTGTTCGGCGAGAGTTCGCACGTAGTGCCGCCGAAGGGCGCAATCCCGAACAACCTGCGGCGGGCGGGGTTGGCCCAGCTCGGGCACCTCGTGCTGGTGAAGCACAACGGGAGCGTGAAGGACCTGTCGGACGTCGGCGACCAGGACTGGACGTGGACGTCCGCGCGGGTGAATCTTGCGCCCCATGACTTCCCCGACGCGAACCCCAACGCAGTCCTCTTCTCCCGGGGCCGTGTCTTTGTCGCCGATGCGGGATCGAACCTCCTGGACCAGGTGAAGCGGAACGGCAAGGCACACGTGGAGGCGTTCTTCCCGGTGCCGGCAAAGTCGCAGACCGACTCCGTGCCCACATGCGTCGCCCGTGGTCCGGACGGCGCGCTGTACGTGGGGGAGTTGCTTGGCGGTTCGGCCTCTCCTGGTGGGGCGCGCGTATGGCGCGTTGCGCCGGGCCACCAGCCGACGGTGTGGGCCACGGGGCTGACCACCGTCCAGGGCTGCGGCTTTGGTGAGGACGGCGCCTTCTATGCCACGGAGTTCCAGGTGCACGGGTTGAACTTCGGTCCGACGGCCAGTCCTGCGGGTGACGTCGTGCGGATCGACCGCTGGGGCCACCGTACTCACCTGGGGGTCGGCACGTTGTTCTTCCCTTCCGGTTTGGCTGTGGGAGTGGACGGTTCGATCTACGTGTCCAACTGCAGCATTGCTCCGGTGACTGGGATGGGTCCGCACCTTTGCTCCACCGGCGGTCAGGTTGTCCGCATCCGGCAGTAGCAGACTTCAAGCCGGGGTGAGGGTTCCGCTGTGTCGTCACTCGCGACTGCTTGGCGGGCACTACCTCGGATAACGGCCTCCCGCCTGATCCGGGAGGCCCCCGCAGAGGGGGCAAGTAGCGTCGGGGCCTGGGCGCGCGGCCATTCGGGTCGGGGGCGGCGAGGCGACGCGCACGGCGCCCGCGTCTGATGGACGCTGGAGGAGGCAGCCGGCTGCGGTGCCGCTGAGTCAAGGAGGGACCGAGCGATGAAGTTCGTTCAGATCATTGAGTTCAAGACCAGTCGGATTGACGAGTTCAATGCCCTGCTGGACGCCTGGGTCGAAAAGAACGCGGGCAACCGTCTGGCGTCGCGGGCCCTGCAGGCCCGTGACCGTGACAAGGAGAACGTGTACCTGAACATCGTGGAGTTCCCGTCCTACGAGCAGGCGATGGACAACTCCAACCGCCCCGAGACGACGGAGTTCGCGGCGCAGCTCGCGGCGCTGTGCGACGGCCCCCCGGCGTTCCGCAACCTCGACCTGCTCAACGAACGGACCTTCCAGGACTGAGTCGGGACGAAGCCTGGGGCGGGCCCGCCGGCCGGCTCATCCAGGCGTGTCGCCCGTATGGGACCGCCGCTCCGCTCACGCCTCGGCGCGCATCCCCGCCCGGCTTCCGGATGTCGGAAGACCCGTACCTCCGTGGTCAGGTACTGAGCCGGAATGCCGTGACGATCTCGCGGTGGACGCGGATGGTGTGATCCATCGTGTGATCGGTCCAGGGGCGTAGCAGGATGGCGTAGTCGGCCAGTTCCTGGGGGTCGGGGACCAGGGTCGCGTATCCGCTGACGACGACGCTCCATCCGGTTCGGCTGGACGGGTCGATCTCGTCGGCCTCGTAGGCGACCACCACGCCCACGGGGCCGGAGGCGCTCGCGGCGTTGACTAGTGCAGCAACGCGTTGATCTTGCGGGGGTCTGACTGGACGCTGGTCATGCCTCTTTGGTCGGTCGTTGGACCCATGCGTCTCCCGCTGGGGTGTTCTCGATCCAGCAGCCGGCGCCCTGCGGTTGCCAGTCGAAGTGTGCGCACTGGGCCACGAGTCGGCTGGCGACCTGCTCGGGGGTGCCCGGCCAGGGGATGATCCGGTCACCGAGTTCGCCGATCTTGGCCAGGCCGCCCTCGACGAGGGCCAGGGCGACGTCGTGGACCAGGCCGGGGCAGTCCAGCCGGTCTCCCGCCGTGGCCCGTGCGTGCCAGATCAGCGTGTCCAGGGGGACGAAATCGTCCGTTCCCTCCGTCAGCACCGCGCTGACCACGTGGCGGACCTGTGGCTTCACGGGCGGGCCTTGGTCAGGTCAGCGAGGGCAGCGTTGACTGCGGCGAGATCGAAGGCCACGGGGTCGAACTGGTCGGCGCTGTCCAGGCCGAGCCATTCCAGGCGGTCTTGGTGTTCGTCGTCTGTGGGGTCGGCGAGGATCCGCAGCAGGTCCTCGTAGCCCCAGATGCCTCCGCAGTCCTCGGGCGGGCAGGCGCGGCGGCCTGCCAGGCACTGGGGGTAGGTCGTGTCTGATTCGGCGGGGTGGACGGCCTCGACGAGGACGTCGTGCTCCCAGCCGTCGCCGAAGTCGTAGGTGTAGCGGACGCGGTCCGCGGCCTGGGGGCGACGTCACGGAGCTTCTTCGCGGCGGCGCTGCGATAGCCCAACTCCGGGTCGGGGATGCCGAAGTCACCGGCCGGGGTCTCGAAGACCCACAGGTGGGAGTCCTGCCAGCCGAAGGCTTCCTGCACCATGTGGTGGACCTGTTGCAGCGTGGCGCTGGAGGGAACCTCCAGTCGGCGCCAGATCGGCGGTCGGGACCCGCGAAGGGTGACCTTGATCCGGTGGACGCTGGTGCGGGGGTTCGCCATGCGGTCATCCTGCCAGCCGTCAGGCAGGTGGACGCGGACCCGGTCCGCGTCGACGTTGGCGTCACACTCTTCCTGAATGATCGCGGTTCGGGGGTGGGGCATGCCGGCAGTCAGTCCGTTCCTGGTGGTCTGGAACAGCGATCAGCGGGTGTTGTTGCAGGAGTTGGCACGCTCGCGGAGTGAGCCGCTGCGGCGGGTGCAGCGGGCACAGGTGGGGCTGGCCGCTGCCGACGGCACCGCGAACGCGGCCATCGCCCGCCGACTGCGGGTGCATCTGGACACCGTGCGGCGGTGGCGCAAGCGGTTTGCCACAGAGGGCCTGGCCGGGCTGGAGGACCGGCCCCGCCCGGGCCGTCCCCGGCGTTACGGTCCGCAGGTGCACCTGGCCATCGTGGCCACCGTGACCTCGACCCGGCCCGAGACCGACAGCCACTGGACCCACCGGGCCATCGCCTCGCACCTGGTATCCACCAACATCTCGGCTTCCCAGATCGGGCGGATCCTGGCCGACCTGGACCTCAAGCCGCACCTGGTGCGCGGATGGCTCACCCGCCCCGACGATCCCGACTTCTACGCGAAGGCCGCCGAGGTCTGCGCGCTCTACCTGCGCTGCCCGCCGGGTTCAGTGGTGCTGAGCGTGGACGAGAAGACCGCGATGCAGGCCCGCTCCCGCCGCCATCCGACCCGGCCGACGCGCCCCGGCCAGGTCGAACGGCGTGAGTTCGAATACCGACGATGGCACCGCCTCCGTCGTCGCGGCCCTGGACGTCCACACCGGGCAGGTGCTGGTTGAGGACATCGACCGAAACGACTCGGCCACCTTCATCGGCTTCCTACGTCTGCTCGACCAGAGCGTCGACCCGGCCCTGACGCTCCACCTGGTCATGGACAACGGTTCCTCGCACACCTCGAAAGCCACCCGGGCGTGGCTCCAGGCGCACCCCCGCTTCAGGGTCCACCACACGCCCAAGCACGCCTCCTGGCTGAACCAGGTCGAGCTCTTCTTCTCGATCCTGGCCCGCCGCCTCCTGCGACGCGGCGAATTCACCTCGCGCCAGGACCTGATCGACAAGATCCGCGAGTTCACCCTCGCCTACGACGAGCAAGCCCGGCCATTCCGCTGGACCTACGACGGCACCCCGCTAAAGACAACCTGACCCCCGCAGGATCAACGCGTTGCTGCACTAGGTCCGCGCCGTTGTGGCTGCGGATGATGATGTCGCCCTGGTCGACGATGTGGTTGACCGGGCGGATGGCCGGCAGGGCGTGCTGGGTGAACACCACGCGGCCGATCTGGGCGCCGGGCCCGACGGTGCTGCGGTCCTCCTCATCGCCGCAGGTGACAACCCCGATCGGCTCACGGATGTCATCGACGCCGTCGGACGCTACTGTGCAAGGGTCTGGGACCGGGTCACTGGCTCGGTCGGGCGGCGAACGGCGGGGTCAGGTCGTACCGCGCGATGAGGTCGGGCAGCCAGTCGGGTTGCCCGAACTGGAGCCCGTACCTGGCGGCGAGCTCCGGTATCGCGTCCTCGGTCGGCGGAGGCCCGTCGGCGAGCATCTCGGCCAGTTCGCGGAAGCAGTGTTCGAAGCCGGCCGGACTGATGATCTCGATCATCCGAGCCGGGACAGGACCGGCGTTCCACATCGTGTGCAGCTCCCCGCGCGGCTTGGTGATGTAGCCGCCGGCGCCCAGGACGACTTCTCGGTCGCCGGAACGGAAGCCGATCTCACCCTCGGTGACGATCGAGTATTCGTCTTCCCGGGTGTGCAGGTGCGGCGGCACCAACGCCCCGACCGGGAAGGGGTGTTCGACGACGGAGACCGCGCCGTTGGTGTCGGCGCCCCAGAGCTTGAAGGCGACCCCGATCGAGCCGAGGTAGCCCTCACCTCCCTCGCCGGGGCGGACGATGGTGAGCGGCGGGGCCAGCGGCTCTGTCATGGTGATCACTCCTCCATGCAATTTGGAGATACACTGGCGTTCTCCTAAAAAGTGTCCGTCTCGGATCGCAGGGCGTCAACAGGTGAGTGAGAAGCAGCGTTCATCGAAAACGCGTGGCTACGAGATGCGCAAACGTGCCGAGGACGTGGGCCGGACGCGGCAGCGCATCGTCGAGGCCGCCGTGCATCTGCACGGCACCACGGGACCGGCGTCGACCAGCATCGCGGCGATCGCCGAGCGCGCTGGGGTCACCCGGCTGACCGTCTACCGGCACTTCCCCGACGAGACCGCGCTGTTCCAGGCCTGCTCGGGGCACTGGCTGTCGCAGCAGCAGCTGCCCCAACCCGAGGAGTGGGGCGCGATCGAGGATCCGGTCGAACGGCTGACGGCCGGGCTCGCCGACCTCTACCGCTTCTACCGCGCGGGCGAGCAGATGCTGACGCTGGTCAGCCGCGACCTGCACGCGGCGCCCGACCCGATTCGCGAGGCCTGGGAGGCGAGGGACAGGCGCTACCTCGAGGTGCTGGCCGATGCGTGGCCGACGGCGGCTGAGCCCGTCCGGCGGGCGGTGATCGGCCATGCGGCGGCGTTCTCGACCTGGCGCTCCCTCTGCCGGGAACAGGAGCTGACGGACCGTCAAGCAGTCAGGGTCATGGTCACGCTGGTGGGAGCGGTCGGTCCACCAGTGCAGCCCGTACTCGACAACCAGCCCACGATCCGCCCTTAAGGGGTAGGGGGTGACCGAGACAACGCTTGCCCACGACCCCACCGGCCGCAGGGGCGGCCCTCACCGCCAGGTCGACATCCAGGCCAAGGTGAAGAGTGAGGCACTTGTCCAAGGCCGCGCGCACTGCCTCAGTGCAACCATCACGGACTTCGTCCGAATTCAAGGGCACTTGGTGGATCTTGGATCGGGAATCTGGTTCTGCGTGGACGGTGACGAGCTCATTGCGGGCCTTGACGCAGCCGCCGAATCGATGGCCTTGGCGGACACGGGGGTCAGGAGAACCCGCAACCACACGAAGTAGTCTCCGTGGCCCTGGCCGTGGCCGTGCCCGCGGCAAGTGGCTCGGGGGATCTCCAGCACTTCTGGGAGGCGTGGCCAATGATGGTTCCAAGGAACCCCGTCTCCGGCCAGCGCTGCCCTCCCGACTGCATCGACGAAGCCGTGCCACTCCAGGGCTTTCGTCCACTGGTCCTGGGTCGGATCTCCGCCGCTGCGATTGAGCGACCGGGCCGAAGCTGTAGAGGATGCTGCGATCCCGTTTAGAGGTTCGCCTGCAGGTTGGTTCCGGGAGGTAGGTCAAACGGTCTTCTACATGATGTAGTACGTTGGAGTGCCCTTCTGCTGTACGTCCCGGAGGAGCCTTCCGTGCTTGCCCAGACATCTTGCCTCTGGCTGGACCGGCTCACGTCCGCGATCGCCGGCGGTGTAGTTCGGTCCGACGCAGCGATCGCACGCGCGTCGCGGCGCTGGGTCGGGGTCCAGCGCCGGGTCTGCGTTGCTGTCACTGCTATGGCGTTTGTGGTCCTGGCCGTGCTGCCGTTGTTCGCGCAGTCTCTGCTGTTTGGGTCGTGGCGGCTCTGGCTGGACATCGTGGCCGTGCTCGCAGCGGGTGTGTCGTACTGTTCCGTTGGCGTGGAACAGGAAGGGGTGTAGAGGTGTCGGACGAGGGCGGAGCGCACACGGGTGGCGCTGGGCGTCGGGCTGCCGGAGAGCTGGAGTCCTCGGTGATGGCGGTGCTCTGGGCGGCCGACGGTGCGTTGACGGCATCGCAGGTCGGGGCGCGACTTCCGGGGGAATTGGCGTATACCACCGTGCTGACGATCTTGTCTCGGCTGTACGAAAAGGGGCAGTTGGCGCGGCACAAGGCGGGCCGTGGCTATGCCTACGCGCCGGTGCGCGACGAGGCTGCGGACACGGCGGGGCGGATGGTGTCGCTGCTGGAGCGCGGGTCGGACCGCAAGGCGGTGCTGGCCCGGTTCGTGGATGAGCTGAGCGCCGAGGACGAGGCGCTGATGCAGGATCTACTGCGCGGCGACGACGAGGGGCGCTAGGTCCGGTGCACGTCAGCGTCTACATCCCCTTCGCCGTTGCGGCCGTTTTGGCCGTGGCGGCGCCGACGCTGGCACGGCGCTTGCCGCCGCGCACCGCGACCTGGGCACTGACCTGCGCGGCGGTGGTGGCCGCGGGCAGCTGGCTGGGGGCGCTGGCGCTGCTGGCGTTCACCGGCTTCGGGCGGATCCCGCTGGTGGCGTTCGTCGGATCCTGGTCCACGCAGGCTCTGGATGCGCAGGATCCGGTCACCGGAGATGTCGCGGCGGCCTGCGCGGTGCTGCTGCTGACCGCGACCGTCGCGCTCGGCGTCGCGTCGTGGCGGCGCGGGCGGGTGCTGATCGCCGCGTTCAAGGAGTGCTGGCAGCTGGCCGGCGACGGCGAGCTCGCGGTGATCGACGACGCGGAACTGGAGGCCTTCGCCCTGCCCGGTCTGCCGGGCCTGGGCGGACGCGTCGTGGTCTCCACCGGCATGCTGCGCACACTGGAGGGCACCGAGCGCGAGGCGCTGCTGGCGCATGAGCGCGCTCATCTGCGCGGCCACCACCACTTCATTCTCCTCGCCCTGCAACTGGCCGCAGCCGCCTGCCCGCTGCTGTTCGCCCTCGCCAAGGAGGGGGCTTACACCGTGGAGCGGTGGGCGGACGAGAGCGCTGCAGAGGCCGTGGGGGATCGAAAGGCCGTCGCGCGCGCCCTGGCCCGCGCAGCCCTCGCGAAGAAGGGGCGCCAGGCACGGTCCCGGGCGGGGGTGCTGGCTGCGACCGGCGGACCGGTGCCCCGGCGCGTCAAGGCCCTCCTCGCGCCGGCCCCGGCTGCGAGCCGGGTGCCACTGGCGGCGTTCGTGCTGCTTCTGGCGCTGTGCGTCGGCAGTCTGGCCGAGGCCGCACACGACACGGAGAAGCTGTTCGAAGCCGCCCAGCACGCCTACAGCACCACCAACTGACGCGCCCCACCGCCCTGCCATCCGCTCCAGGAGATTCCCCAGATGACCGCGCCCGCCGCCACATCCTCCGACGCTGCGCCCAGGTGGCGGATGTGGCCGCTCTACGCGGCCGGGTTCACCACCGCGTTCGGCGCGCACGGCATCGCCGCGAACCTGGGCTCCTACACGGCCGGACACCACCAGTCGCTGCTCGTGCTCGGCGGGCTGCTCGCCCTGTACGACGGCGCGGAGGTGCTCCTCAAGCCGGTCTTCGGGGCGCTGGCTGATCGGATCGGTGCGCGGGTGGTGCTGCTGGGCGGGCTGGTCGCGTTCGCACTCGCCTCGCTCGGCTTCGTGCTCGCGAACGACACCGGGCTGCTGTGGGTGGCGCGGCTTGGCCAGGGTGCCGCGGCGTCCGCGTTCTCCCCGGCTGCCTCGGCGCTGGTGGCCAGGCTGAACCCGCAGGCCAAGCATGGGCGGGCGTTCGGCAGTTACGGCTTCTACAAGAGCCTCGGCTACACCGCAGGACCGCTGCTGGGCGGTGTCCTGGTCTGGGCGGGCGGCCTGCCGGTGCTCTTCGCCGTGATGGCCGCGCTCGCCGCGGCCGTCGCCGTGTGGGCCGTGGTCGCCGTTCCGTCGGTGGCACCGCTGCCGAAGCGGCGGCAGACCGTCCTGGACCTGGCCCGCGCCTTGACCCGGGGGGACTTCCTGCGCCCCACTGTCGCGTTGGCATGCGCGACCGCCGCTCTGTCGGTCGGGGTCGGCTTCTTGCCCGTCTCCGGCGCGGCCGCTCACCTGGGTCCGGTTGCCACCGGCGCGGCCGTCTCCGTCCTCGCCCTGTGCGCGGCGATCGTCCAGCCGCGGGCGGGCCGCGCGCTGGACGCGGGTCGGATCACCACTGGGTCGGGCATCCGGGTCGGGCTGCTGCTGACGGCCGCCGGACTGGCCGCGGCGATGCTGCCTGGGATTGCCGGGATGCTGATCGCAGCCCTGACGATCGGCGCCGGTACCGGGGTGATCACCCCGCTCGGCTTCGCGGCGCTCGCCGCCTCTGCCGAGCCGGAACGCCTGGGCCAGACCATGGGCGCGGCCGAACTCGGACGTGAACTCGGCGACGCGGGCGGGCCGCTGCTGGTGGCCGGTGTAGCGGCGGGCGTCACCTTGACCGCCGGCTTCGGCGCGCTGGCCGCCCTGATCGGCGCAGCTGCCTTCGCGGTGCAGCGTCGGGGCGCTACCGGCTGATCGGGGCTGAGGCCTTGGCCGGGCCGACCGGCGCGCCCGCTTCCGCGACCGGGGCGTCGGGGTCGCCGAGCGGGCCGAAGCGGGCCAGCAGCGGGGAGACGACCGGGATCTTGTCGAGTCGGGGCAGCAGCCAGGTGTGCCAGATCCCGCACAGGCAGATGATCGCCGAGGTCGAGACAAGGACGGAGCCGAGAATGTCGGTGGGGTAATGCGCGCCGATGTACAGGCGTGAGAAGCCGACGAGTGCGACCGCCGCGAGCCCGCCGAGGGCGACCGGCCACTGGCGGTGGGTGCCGCGGGCGAGGAAGTAGGCGGCGATCACGGCGGAGACGGTGAAGGCGACGTGGCCGCTGGGGAAGCTGTTGGAGCCGATCTCCGGATCGAGCGAGTGCACGGCAGCGATCGGGGGTCGGTTGCGCGCGACGAGGATCTTCGCGATCTCGCTGCTGTTCCAGCCCACCGCGACCACCAGGAACGTGGACACGGTCTTGACCGGGTCGTGGCGCCGGAAGAGCAGCCAGCCGCACCAGATCGCGAGGATGGCCAGGCCGCCGACAGGGGAGGCGATGTCGCTGATCAGCTTCATGACCGGCGTGAGCAGCGAGGAGCGGGTGTCGTTCTCCAGGTGCTGGTCCCACTTGAGGTCGTGCGGCTGGATCAGCGAGGTGTGGGCCGCGACCAGCCCCAGCACGAGCGCGATCCCGAACAGCAGCAGGGAGTTGCGCAGCCAGTGGCGCACGTGGGGCATGGGTGGGTCCTTCCAGTGGCAGGGGCACCAGCGGGTGCCGGGGGCAGCCTCCGCCGTTCCCCGGGTCACTCCGCCGCCATAGAGAAGGTGGCGTCGAGATGGCGTAGAGATGGCATGGCGGCGACTGCCCGGCATAAACTACTACACGCTGTAGATTGGTGGGTGGTTCCACCGATCCGGGCGGCGTAGCAGCGGCTCGGCCCGACGTGAGGAATGGCGGATGCACGCGATCACCGACTGGCTCGGCAGCCTGTCCGGACCCGTGGTCTACGCCGTGGTGTTCGCCCTGGTCTTCTGCGAGGATGCGCTCTTCGTCGGCTTCGTCCTGCCGGGGGAGACCTCGGTGGTCCTTGGCGGAGTGCTGGCCAGCCAGGGCAAGGTCTCGGTGTGGTGGCTCGCCCTGGTCGTGGTGCTGGCCGCGATCAGCGGCGACAGTGTCGGCTACGAGGTCGGCCGCCATTTCGGACCGCGGATCCTGACGGTCCGACCCTTGAGGAAGCATCAAGAACGCGTCGCGAAGGCTCAGGACCTGATCCGCCGCCGCGGACCCGAGGCGGTCTTCCTGGGCCGCTTCATCGCGTTCTTCCGCGCCATGATGCCCGCGCTCGCGGGCATCTCCCGGATGCCCTACCGGCGCTTCCTGCTCTTCAACGCCCTCGGCGGCCTGGTCTGGGGAATCGGCTTCACCCTGCTGGGCTACTTCGCCGGCAACGCCTACACCAAGGTCGAGGCCCAGGTCGGCCGGGCCATCGCCATCATCATCGCAGTCGTTGTGGTCGGCGGCCTGGTTGCATGGCGCCTGCGGCGGCGCCGCAGGATCGACGCCGCCGAAACCGACTCCGAGACGTCCACCACCGGCGTAGCCAGCCGGGACATCCAGCCCCCGAAGCCCTGACTGCCGTAGGCGCGGTCACGTCAGATACCCGCTGAGGACGGCCGTGATGTACACGATGACCAGCGGGATGGTCATGCACAGCAGCGCGAGGGTGAGTTCGGCTCCGACTCGGCGGCGCAGCGACGGACTGAGCAGCAGGGCGATGACCAGGGCGCAGGAGAGCGGCAGTACGGGCAGGACGAGCCAGTCCGCTACGGAGAAGGTGCTGGTGGGATCGGGCATGCTCACCGGCCGGTCGAGCGGAAGTCGTTGACTACATGTTCCAGGCCGCGCTCCGGTCTCAGCAGGAAGCCCACCACGCCCAAGCTCCCTTGTTCATGCGCGAGATCACGCTCACGACGGCCTCTGTGTCGGCCCTGTACTCCCGAAGCTACGGCCAACCGACAAGTACTCTCTGTAGCCGATCCAACTGGCTTCTGTCCCGGATTCCGGGGTTCTCGCTCTCGCTCTGATGTGCTCGCGTCACTTTGGTCGCGTCGTGGCATGGCTCTGTCAGGAATTCTCCCCGGGTGGGGCACCATTGTCTCGGCGCTTCTGTGGTGCCTGGATGGCGCGATCGGCGTCTACGCTGGCTGGATAGGCTGGGAACTGTTCAACCATCCGAACAACGGTGTGACGATTAACATCGACTGGTGGTACGACGTATGGATCGGCCATGAGTAGCCGGCGACTAAGCGCAGGGCTTTCCATCGCGGGCATTCTGGTCCTGCTCGCAGGACTCCTGCTCTTCATCGCTGGAAGTAACAGCGACAAGGGCGCAGCTGCACTCGCAAGCGGATTTGGGTTCGCCCTGATCTGCCTGGGACAGGCCGTCCGGAAGCTCTGAGCTGACCCACTGGTCCGCCCTGCCCCGGCCATCAAGCCGGGGCAGGGCGGCTCCGAGGCCTGCTTCATGCGTAAACGATCGTTCGCGAGACACAAAGATCGACATGACGAACCCGCAGGCCGCGACTGTAACGCTACCCGCGTACGCGCCTATGTAACGCTTACCCTTGTTCGCGATACAGTCGGGGTATGAGAATCGGCGTCGCCCGGGTCGGCACTCGCGACCGGCACCCCGAAGCCCAGCAGGACGCGTTGCGCGCGGCCGGCTGCGAGAAGATCTTCACCGACAAGGCCTCCGGCAAGCTCGCCCGCCGACCCGAACTCGACAAGGCGCTGCTCGTCGCCCGCGAAGGCGACCAGATCGTCGTCACCAAGCTCGACCGCCTCGGCCGCTCCCTGGAGAACCTGATCGAGCTCTCGAAGGAGCTGCAGGAGCGCGGGGTCGGCCTCGTCGTGCTGGACCAGGGCATCGACACCACCACGGCCGTCGGGCGGATGTTCTTCCAGATCCTGGGCGCGATCGCTGAATTCGAGCACGCCCTCATGTCTGAGCGCACCATGGACGGCCTGGCCGCAGCGCGCTCCCGGGGCCGGACCGGCGGTCAGAAACCCAAGCTCGGCCCCCGTCAGGTCCAGCTCGCCCGCGAGATGTACGACTCCGGCGAGCTGACCGTCCAGCAGATCGCCGAAGAGTTTGGCGTCACCCGCCCCACCATCTACCGCCACCTCGATAAGAACGCCGACAAGCCGTCGACCTGACCATGAGCACGGTCATCGCACGGCCGGGCGCTGGGGTTGCCTCCCACAGAGGCAGCCCCAGCCTGCCGACAAGCCTGCAGCAATGGCACGGGACTGACGCTGCGTGACACACCGTCCCCGTCGGCGGGACCACCACCTTCCTAGGCTGCGCGTAGCCGCTGAACCAGAAGCGTCAGGCGTCGGCTCGCGTCACCTGCACCGATGAGGCGGTCCCATTCCGAATCCGGGCGCCCCGGTGCCGTGCGTCCGAGCGACTCCAAGTGCGTCATCGTCAGGCTGACCCAGCACCAAGATCATTCCGTGGCGGGTTTTGGGCTTACCTTGGCCGACCCCCCTGACACTCCGGCGGGGGGCAGGCCGCACCAGGGCGTCCGCTGTTCAGTTCGGCACTGACTGGCGCCCATAGTTCTACAGCATGTAGTAGTTTAGTGCGTGCCCCGCCCACCGCTGTCCACCCCGTCCGTCGGAGCGCCCGATGACCATGCACTCACCCGATGCCGTCGCTCTCGCCCAAGGTGCATCCGCCCTGGCCTGCCTGGTTGCGGTAGCCCTGGCGTGGGTGCTGCTCTCGCCGGACGTCCGTCGCCAGTTGCGCGCGTCGGTCCTGGTCGCAATGGTCGCGTTCATCGTGATCGTGACGCCCGCGACGCTCTACGCAGCCGGACGCGTCTAAAGCCGACGCTGGTTCCCGCGTCGCGAATCATGCGCCGCGCCCGTGCCCGAGCGCGGAGCGCGCGATCGAACACCCCTGGAGGGATCCATGTCCGCTGGCCAGGGCCGCGCCGCAGACCAGGGCCGCCGACGGGTGAGCCCTGATGCCCCTGCCCGTAGTGCTTCGCAGATCGCGGTCAGGATGGGCGACCTCACTGTGCTGGTCCTGGTGATGCTTCCGATCGTCCTGGTCCTGACCGGGGTGGCGTTTGGCCTCGTGGCTGCGGTTTTCGCGCTCATCGCCGCATAGGACTCTTGGATCGGCCGAGTGGTACCAGCCTCCGGGAGGCCGGGCCGCCCTGGCCAGGGCGGCCCGGCCCGCTGTGGCTCTTGTCACCGGCGTTCTCTTCGCGCTCGCGGTGACGGGCCCCGGACACTTGGTGGCGCCGGGTCGGCGCGCGACGCACGCGTAGGCCGTTGCTGGACCCTCGCACCGGAGCCGCCGTGAACGAGGCTCGCGTATGCGGGGTTACCCGAACAGCTACATCTTGTAGTAGTTTCTGGCCCCAGTCCTCCGAGCCCGCCGCCGCGGCCTCGCGCAGACCCCCTTCTCCTCATGCCCGGCTTCGGCCGGGCCGTCGTCGCAGCGACGCCCCGGGTGCTTTCCGTCAGTCAGGAGGCTGATCAGCCGTGCCGTATCGCGACAAGCTGGCGAACGCCGACACGCTCCCGCTGCCCGGCCCGACCTCCGCGCGGGACCGGCAGCGCATCGTGATCGTCTCCGCGAGCGTGGGGGCGGGGCACGACGGCGCGGCCACGGAACTGGCCCGGCGTCTTGAGGCTTCGGGCTTCCACGTGGACAGGCACGACTTCCTCGACTTCCTGCCGGCGCACTCGGGCGGGGCGCTCCGCGCCGCGTACCACCTGCTGCTGACCTGGACGCCCTCCGTCTATCAGCGGATCTACGCAAAGACCGAGAAGACCGGCCGCCCAGGACCCGGCATCCGCGCGCTGTTCCGCGCCGCCGAGCGCCGGATCCTGCGGGCACTGCCAGCGGACACCAGCGCGGTGATATCGACCTACCCCGGAGCCAGCCAGGTCCTGGGGCGGCTGCGGAAGACCGGCCGACTGGGGATACCGGCACTGACCTACCTGACGGACTTCTCGGTCCACGGACTGTGGGTCGCCGCAGGCATCGACGTCCATCTCGCCGCCCACCCCGTTCCGGCCGCCCAGGCCCACGCCCAGGGCGCAGCCGGCGTCACCGTGTCCGGCCCGCTGGTGGATCCGCGGTTCCACTCGGCCACCGAAGCCGAACGGCACGCCGCACGCACACGGTTCGGACTCCCCGAGGACGCCCGGCTGGCGCTGCTGGTCGCCGGTTCCTGGGGCGTGGGACCGGTGCGGCAGGCCGCCGCCGAGATCGCCTCAACCGGGGTCGCGGTTCCGGTCGTGGTGTGCGGACGCAACCAGACCCTGGTCGACCAGCTGCACGCGGACGGCATCGAGCACGCCTTCGGATGGGTCTCGGACATGCCCGAACTGATGCGCGCCGCCGACGTGCTGGTGCAGAACGCGGGCGGCCTGTCCTGCCTGGAGGCCTTCGCCAGCGGACTGCCGGTGGCCAGCTACCGGTGCATCCCCGGCCACGGCCAGACCAACGCCGCCGCCCTGGACGAGGCCGAACTCGCCACCTGGATCCCGGAACCGCACCACCTCGGACCGGTCCTCGCCCAACTCCTCGACGGCCCCAGGGGCGAACGTCAGCGCGCCGACGCACTCGCGCTCTACCAGCACTCGACCGGCCCCATCGCCACCATCGCCCAGAGCGTCCGGACTGCCCAGACTGCTGCCGTGGCGACGCCGACCACTGCGGTGCGCCGCCCGGCCCGCCGCCGACTCACCCTGGTCACGGCGACGCTGGCCATGACCGCCGTGCTCGGGGTCGGCGCGCCACTCGCCGACGCCGCCACCGGGGCGCCGTTCTACCTGGGCGCATACACCAAGTTCCTCGCCGGGCCACCACGGTGAGCCGCGCCACATCCGTCATTGGGGCGGTGGCACTGTCCGCGCCCGCGTTGCGCGCCGACTCGGTGCGCTCAGCGCTTGCGCCGCTGCGCGGGGCCCTCATGCCGCGCGTGGCCGGACAAGGACGCCCTGGGCACGTCGCGCTGACCTTCGACGACGGCCCCGACCAGCTGTCCACCCCGCGATTCCTGCGGATACTGGAAGCCCGGGGCGTCCACGCCACCTTCTTCCTCCTTGGCTCCCAGCTGGCCCGGAACCGCTCGCTGGCCAAAGAGATGGCCGCCGCGGGACACGAGCTCGCGATCCACGGCTGGGACCACCGCCCGCTGCTGCTGCGCGGCCCCCGCGCCACCCGCGAGGACCTGGCCCGCGCGTGCGACCTGCTCGGTGAGACCACGGGCCAGGCGCCGCGCTGGTTCCGGCCCCCCTACGGCGTCATGAGCACCAGCGCCCGCCTTGCCTGCCGAAAAGTCGGGCTGACGCCGGTGCTGTGGACCACTTGGGGCCAGCACTGGCGCTCCCGCGCCGCCCCGCGCACTCTCTACGACACCGCAGCCCCCGACCCGGCAGGGGGCAGCACGATCCTCCTCCACGACGCCGACACCGCCTCCGCGGTCGGCTCCTGGAAGCCCGACCTGCATGCCC
This sequence comes from Streptacidiphilus sp. MAP12-20, assembly GCF_041262525.1. NCBI lineage: Bacteria > Bacillati > Actinomycetota > Actinomycetes > Kitasatosporales > Streptomycetaceae > Streptacidiphilus > Streptacidiphilus sp. MAP12-20. Next base: position 228,425 of record NZ_JBGCCK010000010.1, on the reverse strand, counting down.
TGCCCGCCCTCCTGGACGCCTGCGAGCAGCGCGGCCTGGCAGTAGGCCCGCTGCGCGACCACCAGCCGTCCCACCCTGCCACCGACGAGAGCACCATGACCCTCCAGCACGACCTGAGCCAGCGCCGGTGATCGGCTCCGAAGTAGCCGCAGCGGGCACCGCGTTCGGCTCGGCCGGCTGCTTCGCCGTGTCCACCTCCCTGCAGCACCGCACCAGCAGCACCGCCCCTGCCGGAGCCGACAAGGCGGTCGGGCTGCTGAGCTATCTGGCCCGTCAACCGCTGTGGCTGCTGGGCACCGCCGCAGGCGTGTGCGGGCTCGCCCTGCACGCGTTGGCACTGCACCTGGGCGCGATCGCCCTCGTGCAGCCGCTGATGGCCAGCGGCCTGGTCCTCGCCCTCCCGGTCCGCGCCGCCCTGGACCGGCGCGCCCCCGCGCCGCGCAACCTGGCCTGGGCCACGACCGTCGCCACCGGGCTGGCCCTCTTCCTGATCGTCGCCGATCCCACCCCCGGGGCCGCACCGGCGGACCAGGCCGCCGCGGCGCTTCTCGTCCTGGCCGGCGCCACCATCGCTCAGGGCCTCACCGGGGCGGCGGCACGGGCGAGCACCGGCCGCAATGCCGCCCTGCTGCTCGGCGCCGCAGCCGGCGTGCTGTTCGGGTTGGTCGCGGGCCTGACGAAAATGGCCACCGCCGCCCTGGCCAGTCGCGGACCGGTCGGACTGCTGGTCAGCTGGCAGGCCTACGCACTGTTCGCTCTGGGCGGCTGGGCCTTCGCGCTGAACCAGCGTGCCTACCAATCAGCACCGTTGAGCGTCTCGATGCCGGTCCTCAACGTGATCAGCCCACTGGGAGCCATCGGCTTCGGGCGCCTGGTCTTCCGGGAACGCATCAGCGACCAGCCCTGGGACATCGCCCTCGAACTCCTCTCCCTGGCCCTCGTCGTGGCCGGGATGGTCCAACTGGCCCGCACGACCACCCCCACCGGCCACGGCACCCCCACCACCGGCGCAGAACGCGCCCTGGCCAGCGAGCACGCATAAACACCGACACAGCAGTCCCGCTCGGCGCGCTCGCCGGAGCCCACGGCCCCTACTGCGGCGTGTGCAAGGACGTCCCGACCGTGCTCGCCTCCGGCTGAAGCGCCACGCAATCGACGTGGCCAGCGACGGCCTACCTGCCGGCCCGGGGACGCAACGGCACAGGCCCACTCATGTCGCGGCCGCCGTCGGTTCGGGGCGAAGCCCGATGGCCCCGCGAGCGGCGGAAGGGCGGGCAACGGGCCGTGCCCGGCCATGGCGATGGCCGGGCACGGGAATCAGCTGTCTTCCCGAGAGGGGAAGTGAGCGAGCGTCAGGACACGCTGATGTCGTCGTAGTAGGTGTAGGTCGGGTCGCCTGTGTAGTTGTCGTCCTTGTTGGTCAGGGTCAGGGTGTAGCTGTGACCTGCCGTGACGGACGCGGTCTTGAGGACCCAGCCGGAGCTGGAGACGCAGGTCTTGGCGAGGACGGTGGTCGTGGTGCCGCTGGTGTTGTCCTTCAACGTGGCCGTTGCCCAGTCGTAGGTGACGGTGTCGGGGCAGGTCACGTTGTAGTAGAAGGACAGCTTGGTGGCGCCGGTTGGTGCGGTGAAGGTCTGCGCCGCAGTCGAGGTGTTGGACGGGCTGGTCGCGCCGAGCATCGCGCCGTAGCTGCCGGTGTGCTTGGCCGTGGCGTTCACCGCGGCGTTGCCGGTGCTGGTCCATCCGGAGAAGGTGCCGGTCTCGAAGCCCCCATTGGTGATGCCGCCGGTGACCGCGGTGGTCACGGTCCAGGTGAAGCTTGCGGTCCCGGAAGCGGTGCCGGAGGTGGCGGTGACCACGACCGAGGAGGACCCGGTCGCTGTCGGCGTGCCGCTGATCAGACCCGAGGAGGAGATGGACAGGCCGGCGGGGAGCCCGGTGGCGCTGTAGGTCAGCGACTTACCGGCCGAGTCGGTTGCGGAGATCTGCTTGGAGACCGAGGTGTTGACCGTGCTGCTCTGGTTGCCGGGGTTGGTCACCGTGACCGTCTCGACGCTGGAGCCTGCCTTGAACGCGGCGACCCCGTTCGGCGTGCCCCAGCCGGTGGGGCCGTCGTAGCCGACCTCGGCGGTGCAGAGGTACGCCGGCGAGCAGCTTCCGTTGTTGCCGGAGGTGACGTCGTTGAGGGAGGAGGTGTGCTGGTAGGGGTACTTGGCGGGGTAGTCGCTGCTGCCCGGGGTCCCGGCGTCGGCGTAGACGCCGGCGATGATCGGGGAGGAGGCGCTGGTGCCGCCGTAGACGTTCCAGCCGGTGGCCTGGTAGCTGTCGTAGACCGCGACACCGGTCGCCGGGTCCGCGACCGCCGAGACGTCGGAGATGGTCCGGTTCGAGCAGCCGGTATCGGTCTGCCAGCTCGGCTTGGGATCGTAGGCCGAGCAGCCGGAACCGGTGCCCTCGGTGCTGCTGGTCGACCAGACCGACTCGGTCCAGCCACGGCTGTTGGACGCGCGCGAGAGCGCCGTGCCGCCGACCGAGGTCACGTACTGCGAGCCCGCCGGGTACTGCGCGCCGTACGCGCTGTCACCGGCGGAGACCGTGATGGCCACGCCCGGGTGGTTGAAGTAACTGCTGTCGGAGGACAGGTCGGTGGAATCCTCCGCGCCGCCGTAGCTGTTGGAGACGTACTTGGCGCCCAACGCGACGGCCTCGTTGACGGAGGTGCCGAGGTCGGAGATCGTCGCCGAGGTGGCCTCGACCAGGATGATGTGGGCGTTCGGGGCGATCGCAGAGACCATGTCGAGGTCGAGGGAGATCTCGCCGGCCCAGCCGGAGTCGGCGGTGGGGTAGCTGGTGCCGCCGTTCTCGTCGACCTTCTTGAAGCAGCCGTTGGCCGTCGTGCAGGCGGACAGTCCGTACTGGCTGCGGTAGGTGGCCAGGTCGGACTCGGCGTTGGGGTCGTCCTGGGCGTCGACGATGGCGATCGTCGCGCCAGCGCCGCCGTTCGCGGGCAGGTTGTAGGCGGAGAGCAGGTCACTGGGCCCGTAGCCGGAGGGTGTGGCGTTCGGTGATACGGCGTTGATGGTGAAGGCGTGCGGCTGGGTGACGTCGGTGCGGGCCAGGGCGAGGCAGGACATCTGGCGCACGTGGGCGGGTGCGGCGCACAGGTGCTTGACGTGGACCGCCTGGCCGGCGGAGGCGTCCGCGGGAACTGTGCCCGCGGCGAGTGCGCCGGTGGCTATGGAGAGCGAGGCGAGGCCGGACAGGACGATGCGCCTTGTCCGGGCCGGGCTTGGGGCGGTACCCATGATTGGGGTCCTCTCTCAACGGCTGGCCCTGGCGCGCCGGTCGGCGATAGGGGCCACGTGCCGGGACTGGGAACCGAGCGCGCACTACCCCGCATTCCGAGCAGGGACCGGGAATTCCACACGCTTCCGACCGACAGACAGCCCGCGGGGGCAGTGCCGGCTGGGCAGCACGGGAGTCACTCGGGGCTCCAGCGAGGCCACCCGCGAAGCAGAACCACACCGTGCTGCTGTGGAGCTCAGGCGCTGATCTTCAAGCAGGACACCATGATTGACTGCGTGTCACCACGGCTTGGGGTGTGTTCTCGGCGAGCAGAGCAAAGCAGACTTGACGAAAGCGGGTCAACGGTGCGGACGGAGCCTCCTGGCCGCCCGAATATTTCTTCTGAATTACCTCTGAGGCCAGGGGTCGTCTCCGCGCGTAGACCTCCAACTGGTGGGAATTTTCCCGCTGTTCGACGGATGGCCTGGATCGCCCTCCGGTCCAATGCGAGTGACCGGCAACCGCGCGGATACCGCCGCGACCACCCTGGGATGGGTCCGCGGCCACTGCGGCGACCTGGGGCTCCGGTCAGGAGTGACTGGCGCGGGTGCCGGATGTCCGGGCGCCTGGCGTGTGAAGCTGTCGCCCCGGAGGCGGGGTTGACTGAGAGGAAACTCAGAGGAACGATCGGCTCCGCTGCCGTGCCGCACCCCCGGGTGCCGATGCGCTGGCGACGAGACTGCTCCGGGTGGGGGTGTGCGGGTGGACGTGCTTGTGGAGCCCGGCCCCGGCCGTCTCGCCGGCGGGGAGTCGGGGCCAGGGTCGAGCGTCGCGGGCTACGGCGCGCTCTACTGCCGGGTCCCGCATCGGCGCTCGCCGAACCAGTCGGGTGTGGACCTGCGCGAGGCGGCGTGCCGGGCTCTCGCCGCCGAGCAAGGTGTCCACATCGCGCCCCGACATATCTTCATCGACCACCAGGCCGCCTCCTGGTCCAAGGACCGGCGACGTGATGCCTGGCAGGCGATGGTGCGGACGGTCGAGACCGCGCGGCTCTCCCACCTCCTTCTGTTCGACGCTCGGGAACTGCAGCGTTTCCAACCCTGGGATCTCCAACAGCTGCTGACCTTGGCCGACCAACACGGCCTGGTCCTGCTGGAACCCGCGGGCGAATGGGAGTTGAACGCGCCCGCCGCCCGTGGCTCCCTCCTTGAAGAGACCGAAGCGCTGTGCCGTCGACGTCAGAACTCCTCTCGGTCAGCCCGCACGGCCCAGCGGGCCGCGGCCGACCAGGGCCGGCCCCACGGGGGAGGCCGCCGAGCTTACGGATACACGCTCGGCACTTATGAGCTGGTCCCGGCCGAAGCTGCAGTGGTCCGCGAGATCTTCGACCGCTACCTGGCCGGGGACTCGCTGCGCTCGATCGCCTGGTCGCTCAACGAGCGCGGCGCCCTCACTGCGTACGCGGCCCTGTGGAGCCCCTCCCGGGTTGCGCGGATCCTCGACGCCCCGCGCTACGCAGGAATTCTGGTGACTGGCAGTGAGCCCGCCCGCACCGCTGACGGCAGCTACCGCTTCGGGGACTGGACCCCGTGCGTCAGCGTGGCCGACTGGGAGGCCGTCCAGGCGCTACGCCAGCGGCATGCCGAGCAAGCCGACCAGGAGCGGCGCCCGTCGCGCTACTACCCGCTGACCGGATTGGTGTGCTGTACACGCTGCGAGCGGAGCATGGTCGGGTCGATGGTCGTCAACTTCCCCACCTACGCCTGTGCCGGCAGCAGCTTGCCCGCACCGCACTCTTGTTCACGGCACATCAGCGCGGCCCGTCTCGAAGAGCACGTCGACGAGTGGATCGTGACCCTGCTCGAACGCCTCGGAACGGGCGTGGACGCAGCGGCAGTCTCCGTCTCCGTGCTCAGTCGTGAATCGGCGAAGCGTAGAGCGCTGGCAGAGGCGAGCCTGCACGAACTCACGGACATGAACGGCTCCTCCGGCCAGAGACGCAAGGCGCTGATCGCGCAGATCCGCGCCGAGAACCAGGACATCACCGTCCGGGCTGCCGACGCTCTCGACGACGTGGTCACCGGCAAACGAGCCCGCCAGGCATGGAGGCGGACCTCCCGAGCCCGGCGCGACGAGGTACGTCGGTTCCTCATCTCCCAGATCCGCGTCGGCCCACTGGCCGGACCCCGCGGCGTCTTCGATCCGTCCCGAGTGGAGATCGTGCCGAATTCCCTGTGATCCAGCCGGTATCCGCAGGCCCGACGGCCACACGGTGCGACGGATACATGGACGCGCCGACCGCTGCCCAAGACTGGTGGCGGGACCGCCTCGCGGTGAAGATCCTGTGCCTGCGGCAGTCCGGTCGCGGCGGCGGGCGCAACCGCTCAAGCGCGCGCAGTGACGCGCGTTGCGCTATGCGGCACCACCGTGGTGCGTATACGGCAGGGGACGACTGGTTTTGGCCAGGTTCGTAAAACGTGAGGATCACCTTCCGTTCACTCTTGTCGGCCTCTCATCACCTCGCTACCGTTCTCGCCAGCTGTCACCCCAGCAGAGGGTGTACAGAAGTTCCGAAGCGCCATCAGGCTCAACCCGCAGCAGGGCCACCCCCTTTACGCGGTCGCACCAGCACGCCCCCCGTTCACCCGTTTCAGGAGGTCGTACGTTGCGCACCACTTCGATAGCCACTGCCGCCCGGCGGACCGCCGTCCCGCTTCTCGGCTCGGCCGCCCTCGCGGTTTCCGGTCTGCTCGCCGCCCTGCCGGCCAATGCCGCCGGTCACGGCGTCACCTGGAGCCGTGCCTGCGCCGTCGACCTGACGCCAGGTCACGCCTACTGCAACGCGCTGCACGTCACGAGCACCACCGAGCGCGTCCACGCGATGGGCGTCACCCCGAACGCGACCCCGTCCGGTTTCGGCCCCGGCGACCTGCTCTCCGCGTACAACATCCCGGCGAACGGTGGCGCGGGTCAGACCGTGGCAATCGTGGACGCCTACAACGACCCGAACGCGGCCGCCGACATGGCCACCTACCGGGCCCAGTACGGCCTGCCCGCCTGCACGGTGGCCAGCGGCTGCTTCAAGCAGGTCAACCAGAAGGGCAGCACCTCCAGCCTGCCGCGCAACAACGCCTCCTGGTCCGGGGAGATCTCGCTCGACCTGGACATGGTCTCCGCCATCGCCCCGAACGCCCACATCATCCTCGTCGAGGCGTCCACCGCCTCCATGACCAACCTGGGCACCGCGGTCAACACCGCCGCCAGCCTGGGCGCGACCGAGATCTCCAACAGCTACGGCGGCTCGGAGTCCTCGGCCGACACCGGCTACGACTCGACCTACTTCAACCACCCGGGCATCGCCATCACCGTCTCCTCCGGTGACAGCGGCTACGGCGTGCAGTACCCGGCCGCCTCCAAGAACGTCACCGCCGTCGGCGGCACCGCGCTCACCAAGGCGTCCAACTCCCGCGGCTGGAGCGAGAGCGTCTGGAACACCAGCGCCACCGAGGGCGCCGGCTCGGGCTGCTCCGCCTACGACCCCAAGCCCACCTGGCAGACCGACTCCGGCTGCTCCCACCGCACCGTCGCCGACGTCTCTGCCGTCGCTGACCCGGCCACCGGCGTCGCGGTCTACCAGACCTACGGCGGCACCGGCTGGACCGTCTACGGCGGCACCTCCGTCGCGTCCCCGCTCATCGCCGGCGTCTACGCCGACGCCGGCAGCCACAGCACCGCAATCCCGGCCGCCAACCTCTACTCGCACAGCTCCTCGCTGAACGACGTCACCACCGGCGCAACCGCCACCTGCACCCCCGCCTACCTCTGCACCGCGGAGGTCGGCTATGACGGCCCGACTGGCCTGGGCACCCCCAACGGCCTGACCGCTTTCACAGGCTGATCCACGTGCACTGACCCAGGCTCCGGCTGCCCCCCATGGGCGGTCGGAGCCTTCGTCGTGTCGTGCCGGGCGGCGACCTCGCCTCGGCGATCTGCGAAGTCACGGCCGGCTGCATGCCCGGCTGTGGGATGGGCGTCGGGAAGACCGAGTTGATCCAGTGAGCCGAGCGCCTCCGGCGCCCTAGTCGGGTCCCGCACCGGGAGTGCGGGCAGTTGGCGACTTACTCGCCATCACGTTGCCGCTCTACCCGTTCTTGTCTCCTGCGGGCCCATCCTGGGTTGACCGGCTCGCGGTCAACGTGTCGGAAGGGCGCGACTGGTAGAAGACCTTCGCCCAGGCACCGCGAGCTGGATCACTGACTCGGCCGCCTCCGACGGACAACGACGAACCCGCCAATGGCCGCGAGCACCACCGCGCCACCCGCAGCAGCCCACGGCCACGTCGCGGATCCCTCCGCAGCGACAGTCGTTACGGTGACGGCGCGCGTGTTCGGGGAGAGTGAGGGCGGGGCCCACCCCGCCGGAAGCGCGTGGGTCGCGGTACACGCGTTGTCCTGGAACGGACTGGACGCGTTGAGCGGGTCGAACACGTACCAAGCACCCGCCTGGTACGTCCGGTCCACCGTTGTATGCTCCGCACCCGCCGCAGGTGAGCCGACCACCTCGACCACGGCGCCTGTGAGTGTCCGCACTTGGGCGTCTACACCGCCCCGGCTAGTGGACAGCACCTTCCCGGTGAACTCGTCCGCCGAGACAGGCCCCGGAGCAGCACAGGACGCATAGGCTGGGGCAGCCGTGATCAGTGCACTCGCCATCGCCGCCGCAGCCACGATCCAGCCCCCACGCGCAAGTCTTCGCATGCGGCTGGGACGCACCCCGATCGCATCCGGTTCCCCTTCCGAGGAGGTGAGAGCGTCCCGCCCCAAGACCTTCGCGCCCGCGGGGGCAGCCGCGACTGTACGTCGGTCAGCGGGCGCTTGCACTCCCGGCAGCGCACCACCCGGCGCTCTGGGGAACTGCTGTGTGCGGGGGAGTGGTTGCTCGATCATCCGGAACTCCGTTCAGCTTTTCGGCTCTGCCCCTAAATGCTGGCCGTGGACACGGCGCACGCGGTCAACTCTTCCACGGCAACCCGGCCAGCAGGCCGGACGCCACCGTCGTGAGGAGTCAGCCACTCATGCTCAAGCTCCAGAAGATCCGCCACGTCACCGCGATGACCGCCGCCAGCCTCGCGCTCGCCGGCGGCGGCATCATCGGGCTCGGGGCCACTGCCGCGCACGCGGACACCAACTGCTCGGGCGGACTTGGCGGCTCCGCCGGATACCCGTGGTGGAGCTGGACCATCCACGCTTGCCTGAAGCTCGACGGAAGCGGTCTTCATGGCGTGACCGAGGGTGCTGGGGGCACCACGGACGTGCGCTTGTACGTGAAGCTGTGGAGGGAGTGCAACGGGAACACAGCCACGGTGGTCGCCAGCACCAACAACCTGGCGTACCCGTCGTCCGGCAGTGCGGTGACGTCCGGCGCGACGGTCTACTCGGGCTGTGACTACTACTCGGAGTCCTGGCTCACCGAGAGCGGTAACGCGACGCCGCACGCCTACTCGGCCACCTTCTTCGGCTAGTGAATATCGCGTGATGGGTAGCCCACCATGGTGCGCTACCCATCACGCATCGCCCGCGCGTTCGGCGCTGCCGGCGTTGCTCCCGCCGGGAGTGGGCAGGTCGTCCATGGTTTCCAAGGTCGCCGCCGGGTCGCCCGGCGGCATCCCGACTGCGACCGCCTCAGTCTGTCGCCCACTCGACCACGAGCCCTTCGCGGGTTCCGAAGCGCGCGATGTTGTCGCCGATGATCTGCTGCAGTCGGGCCAGGGCCGCCGGGCCGGCAGCCTCGATGGTGAACACCAAGCCGTCGGGCTGCGCGGTCATCCGGCAAGTTCCCATATGGTCGGGGAACTCGATCACGCCGTGGGGCGAGGTCCACTGCGCGTGGGGCGTCTTCCAGGTGGCATGGCTGCACAACTGCTTGGCGTACCGCTCGGCCTTCGGCGTCGCCACCCGGCCGGTGGACCGGACCGCCGACCCGTGGGGAGGGGGCGGGGCGGTCGGTCCGGGGTTCCGAGGCCGGGCTGCTCGGAGCCGGGCCGTGAGCGGAGCGAGATGGGTGAGGATCTGGGCCATGTGCGAGCGAGGGGTGTGCATGGTGCTCTCCCATTCCTGCCGGGAAATGTACCTTCTGACGCGCAGCTAGGCGTCGCGGCGCTTGATGAGGAAATAGCCCAAGGTGAGCGCGATGGCCGCGTACAGGCCCAGGACCGCGAAGCCGGACCACGGCCCCAGACCGCCCGCTTCGGGGTGCAGCGAGTAGATCGCGTCCCCGGCGTTCATCGGCAGGTAGGGGCCGATGCTCGTGCGCCAGTTCTGCGGCAGCAGACTGACCAGGATGGTGGGCACGAACAGCAGGCCGAACAGGGTGGCGATGGCGCCCGCGCTGGCCCGGATCACCGCGCCGAGCCCCAGCCCGAGCAGCCCGAGAAGAGTCAGGTAGAGGCCGCCGCCGACGGCCGCGCGCAGCACGCCGGGGTCGCCGATCGAGGCCTTCAGACCGTCACCACCCGAGGGCAGGAACGCCTCAAAGACGAAGAACGCGGCCAGACAGGACCCGATCCCGGCGACCAGGGCAGTCGCCGCGAAGCTGACGAGCTTCCCGGTCAGGACCAGTCGGCGCTGCGGCACGGCCGCCAGCGTCGCGCGGATCATCCCGGTGCCGTACTCGCTGGTGATGATGAGCACCCCAAGGACACCGAAGGCGATCTGCGAGAGGTGGATACCGGCCAGGCTGAGCCGGACGGGGTCGGCGGTGGCCCTGTCGGCGGTGCTCAGGCGGCTGACGAGGAACAGGGCGACCAGGGCCGCCAGGACAATGTTCGACAGCAAGGCGGTGAACACGGTCCAGAACGTTGAGCGGATCGAGTAGAGCTTGCAGAACTCCGACCGCAGGACGTTGCCGAAGTCCGCCAGTCGGCCGTCGGTGGCGCGCCGCTGTGGTGTCGCGAGGGTGGTTGCCATGATTCAGCCTCAGTTCCTGGCCGCCGGGACGGAGGCGTCCTCGGTCGTGCGGTAGTCGACGGCGTCGCTGGTGAGTTCCATGTACCGCTGCTCCAGCGACGTCTGCTGCGTGGAGAGCTCCAGCAGGGCCAGTCCGTTCGCGCGGGCAAGCTCGCCCACCAGGTCGCTGGTGGCGTCGGTGACCTTGAGTGCGTCCTGTCCCTCGTGGACGGCGGTGGCCCCGCGGGCCCGCAGGAGCGTGGCGAGAGCGTCGCGGTCGGGGGAGCGGACCCGCAGGTAGTTGCCCGCGCCGCCGTCCAGCAGGTCCGCGACGGTCGTCTCGGCGATGAGGCGACCGCGTCCGATGATGATCAGCCGGTCCGCAGTCAGGGCCATCTCGCTCATCAAGTGGCTGGAGAGGAACACCGTGCGGCCCTCTGCGGCCAGCGCCTTGAGCAGGTTGCGGATCCACAGAACTCCCTCGGGATCCAGGCCATTGACGGGCTCGTCGAACATCAGCACCGGCGGGTCGCCTAGCAGCGCGGCGGCGATACCCAGGCGCTGGCCCATGCCGAGGGAGAATCCCCCCGCGGGCTTGCGGGCGACGCTGCGCAGGCCCACCTGGTCCAGGACCTGTTCCACCCGCACCTTGCCGATGCCGTTGCTCAGTGCGAGGGAGCGCAAGTGGTGGTAGGCGCTGCGCCCGCCGTGGATCGCCTTTGCCTCCAGCAGCGCTCCGACCTCGAACAGCGGGCGGCGGTAGGCGGTGTAGGGCTTTCCGTTGACGGTCACCGAGCCGGAGCTGGGCGCGTCCAGGCCCAGGATCATCCGCATGGTGGTGGACTTCCCGGCGCCGTTGGGGCCGAGGAATCCGGTCACCTGGCCCGGCGGCACAGTGAACGACAAGTCGTCGACCGCCACCGTGTCGCCGTACCGCTTGCTGAGGCCGATCGCCTCGATCATGACAGTGAACCCTTCTGCTGCGCTTTCGTCGTGGAGGTACCGCGACCACGTCTCTACGCCGAAGCGGAGACGCTCAGTGCGATCCGGGGCCGAAGACTCCGGCCAGGTGCAGGACGAGCATCAGCACGACCAGCAGGACGCCGAGCGCGATCCCGGCCAGTGCTTTCCCCCGTGGCCCTCGGGGCGTGAGCGCGCTCTCCGGCGCTTCGGTGGTGTTGTCGCCTGCGTCGGGGTGCGTGGGCAAGTCAGCCATTGGAATCTCCTGAACGGCTCGAACGGGGACGTCGGTCCCTGACGGCGCCAGTTTTGCGAGACAAACTGTCTCTGTCAACTCATTCTGTCGCTCCATGGGCGTCATGTATAGTGCGAGGGTGCCGAAGCTGTGGAACGAGACGGTCGAAGCGCACCGCCACGCGGTGCGCGACGCGATCATGGAGACCACCGCCGCCCTTGCGGCCGAGCACGGGCTCGCGGCCGTGAAGATGTCCCAGATCGCCGAGCAGGCGGGCATCGGGCGCGCCACCTTGTACAAGTACTTCCCCGACGTCGAGTCGATCCTGGTGGCCCGGCACCAGCTCCACGTCACCGCTCACCTCGCGCAGCTGGCCGAGCTCCGTGACCGCGCCGGCACGCCCGTCGAACGCCTCGAAGCCGTCGTCGCGGCCTACGCGCTGATCTGCCACTACCGGGCCCGCCACGGCGGCACCGAAGTCGCGGCCCTGGTTCACCGCGGCGAGCCCATGGTCCAGGCCGAGCAGCAGCTGGTCGACCTCTTCCGGGACCTGCTCGCGGAGGTCGCGGCGACCGGCGAACTGCGTGGCGACATCGCCCCGGATGAGCTGGCCGCCTACTGCCTGCACGCCCTCGGCGCGGCGGGCAGCCTGCCTTCCGAGGCGGCCGTACAGCGCCTGGTCACGGTTACCCTGGCCGGTCTGCGCCCGGCGACGGAAGCGAGTTCATCTCCCGCGCACGGGGCCGAGCCGCCTCAGGCGCACCGACCTCCCCACTCCCATCGCCACAGGGCGCACTGAATTCAGGCGACCAGTTCGGGCTCCTTGGCCGGACGGGGCGAGGGGGTGAGTTTGCCGCTGCGGGCGAGCAGGGCGAGGGCGCCGGTGCAGGCAGCGCCGGTGACGGCGAGGGCGAGCCAGGGCAGGCGCGGGTGTCCGGCGGTCCGGGCCGTGTCCCAGACGGCACCGGTGGCGAGGTTGCCGAGGGTGATGCCGATGCCTGTGATCGTGTTGTAGAGGCCGTAGTGGGTGGCCACCAGTCGGTTGCCCGAGAGCGCGACGACGGTGTCCATCTCGAAGGGGTAGAGCAGCGCAGTGGCCAACGCGATCAGGGCCGCCGTGGCGAGCAATGGGGTGAGGGCTTCGACCCAGTGGCGCAGAGGATCCGCGCTGGTGACGACGTGCGAACCGGTCAGCGGGGGCAGGAACGCGGCCGCCATCAGCGCCAAGCCGTAACAGATCGCGCGGGCGGTGGACCAGCGGGCGCGGGCCCAGCGGGTCAGCCGCACCTGGGCCGTGACCGCAACCAGTGCGGAGACGGCGAACAGGGCGGTGGTCACGTCGTTGCCGTGGCCGGGCACGGTCTGCTCGGCGGCAAGCGGCAGGGCGAGGTAGACCTGGAAGGAAAGCACGTAGGAGCCGGTCATCGCAGCGGCGAAGAGCAGGAACGGGCGGTTGGCGATGACGCTGCGCCAGTCGGCCAGCACACCGTTGCTGTTACCCGGGGCGGTGGCGCGATGTTCGGGCAGTGCGCGGGCCTGGAGCAGCGTGAGGGCCAGGAAGAGCAGGGCGGCCACCGCGCAGACCAGGCGGAAGTCGAAGGCCAGCAGGGCGAGCCCGATCAGCGGCCCGATCAGCATGCCCGCCTGGTAGAAGGCGTTGAAGAGGGCGAACGCCTCCACCCGGCGCTCCGGACCCGCGGAGGCGGCGAGGTAGGCGCGGACGGCGGGGTTGAACAGGGCCCCGGCGAAACCGGTGGCGGCGGACGCGATGATCAGCACAGGCAGGTCGGTGGCGACCCCGAGCAGTACGAACCCTGCGGTCCGCAGCAGGCAACCGGCCATCATGACGCGCTTGTAGCCGAGACGGTCGGCCAGCGTGCCGCCGATCAGGAACAGGCCCTGCTGGCTGAGGTTGCGCACGCCCAGCACCAGGCCGACCGCCCAGGCCGCCAGTCCGAGGCCGTGGGCCAGGTGGGTGGCGAGGTAGGGCATCAGCATGTAGAAGGCGGCGTTGATGGTGAACTGCTGCACCATCAGCAGCCGGACCGGGCCGGGGAAGGACCGGAACTGGGCGAGAGCCGTCTTCATCGGACACCTGCTCTGGGGGTGGTGAAGGTGGTGGTGCGGGTCCAGCGTTCGACCGCGCGGGCTGCGGGATGGGGGATCTCGTCGGGGTTCTCGGCGGGTGGGCGGTCCAGCAGATCGTGCTCGCGGCACCAGGTGTCGTTGTAGACGGTGTCCCAGTAGCGGTGGACTCCGTCAGGGAAGACAGCGGCAATGCGGGTACCCGGAGGCTGCGTGCGCGCGAGCCAGCCGGCGACCAGCGCGACCGCGCCCACGCTCCAGCCACCGCTGGTGTAGTGGTGCCGGGCCAGTTGGCGGCAGGTCCATACGGCCTCGTGAGGGGCGACCCAGTGGACCTCGTCGAAGGCCTGGTGGTCGACGTTGCACGGGTGGATGCTGCTGCCCAAACCGCGCATCAGTCGCGGACCGGCCGGCTGGCCGAAGACAGTGGAGCGGATCGAGTCCACCCCGACCAGTCGCAGCTCGGGGAACCAGCGCCGTAGCGCGCGGGCGATACCGGCCGAGTGTCCGCCGGTGCCCACTCCACAGACCAGAGTGTCGACGCGGCCGAGCTGATCGACGAGCTCGTGGGCGAGCGTGGCGTAGGCGGCGGGGTTGTCGGGGTTGTTGTACTGATCCGGGCACCAGGCGTCACGGTTCGCGGTCAGGAGGGCGCGGACCTTGGTGCGGCGGGCCTCCTGCCATCCGCCGGTCGGGTGCGGTTCGTCAACGATGACCACCTCGGCGCCGAGCGCGCGCAGTTGGTGCACCATCAGAGGCTCCAGCCCCGGGTCAGTGACCAGGACGACGGGGTGGCCGAAGGTGATGCCGGCCAACGCCAGGCCCAGGCCGAGGGTGCCGCTGGTGGATTCCACGATCGGCGCCCCCGGCTTGAGCCGGCCGCGGGCGCGGGCGGCGGCGACCATGTGCAGGGCCGGACGGTCCTTGATGCCGCCCGGATTGGCGCCTTCCAGCTTGGCCCAGAAGCCGTGCGGCGCGGAGACCAGCGGCTCCCCGATCCACAGCACAGGGGTATCGCCGACCAGTTCGGCCGCTGAGCGGCGCGGGGGCCGCGGGGGCTCGGTCGGACGGCCGAAGGGGTCGGCGGGGTAGGGGGCGTGAAGCGGGGGCAGGAGCTGAAGACGGTGTTCGAGGAGGCTGCGCGCGGTGGTGGCCGTCATGGCGTGGTCCTTCTGCGCCCAGGGCAGGGGGAGCGCCGGGCGTCGGGGAAGTGCGTACGGGGAGGCGACGGGCGCGGCGGTCGGACCCATCTGGGAGCGGTGACCACCGGGCGGCCGGCTCTACGTACGGCTCACGCAGTTCAGCAACAGGGCCGGGGCCGAAGGCGGAGGGAGCCCGAGGAGACTGTGCGGCACCGGGGCCGGTCCGGCAGTTGCGAGCGTCCCAGCCCCGTCCGGTCCGTCGGTCGGTGCGGGCGCCAGGTCCGCGAGCGCAATCGGGGTCAGGGTGCGCGCCGCAGGCAGGTCCGCCTGATCCGCGCAGCAGGTGTCGTGTTCAGATGCCTCGGGTTGCGCGGGAGCCGCCGCGGCGATCAGGGTGCGCGACCCGGCTTCAGCGGCCTGGCAGCCCAGGAGATGCAGCGATCCTAGGACGACCAGGGCTGCGGCGACAGCCATCGCCGTCACGCGCAGCCCGACCAGTTGCAGCAGAACCGGACGCATGCGACTGATCGTAACCATGCGATCGCTCTGTGCTGCATTCTGACAACTCCCGGGTGATAAGTCGGACCAGCTGCCCGCGGCGGATGCACCGGCGATCGCCGGCTTCGAATGAGGGGCGCGGCTCCGGTTCCGCGCTCGATGCTGCTGCGGGGAACGCTAGGCTCACCGGGTAACGACTCGTCCCCTGCGGAAGAACGGCCGGACCCGATGGCGCCCCAGCCCGCACCCCTCGCCCGCAGGGCGTGCGGCGTGCTGCTCGCGCTGCTGGTCGCGCTCGCCGTGCTCGTGCATCACGACGCCCCGGCCGCCATGGCCGACGCGCAGGCGATGCCGATGGCAGCAACCGGCGCGCCGCAGAACCCGGTGACCGCGGTTGTGCCAGTCGGCCCAAGCGTGTCCTCCGCTCCCGCGTCATGCGCGGGCTCGATGCAGACCTGCACCGCCGCCGGCGTCGTCACCAGTGAATTCTTCCCGCCAGCGTCGGCATGCCTTCCCGCCACCGGGCCGACCTGCCCGACCGCATCAGCGCTCGCGCTGCATGCCGACCGCGCGCACGCGCGCTCGCGGCCGCCCGAATCCTCGACTGTCCTGCGCATATAGGCCCAGCGGCCGGCCGCCGCATGCCTGCACGGCGGGCTGCGGCGCCCCATCCGCGACCCCTGAAGCCTTCAGCGCGCCCTGTTGAGGTGCGCCGTGCAGTCACGAGGACATCTCCATGAACAAGCACACCCCTGTCCCGCAGCCCACCCGCCGAACCGTCCTGCTCGCCGGGACCGCGGTAGCCGGCGCGGGGCTCCTGGCCGCCTGCACCAAGAGCAGCAGGACGCCCGGCAAGGGCGACAGTTCCACTACCGGCAGCGGCGCCGAACTGGTCAGCCCGTCCGGCCCGCAGGTGGCCGCCGCCGACGCCAAGCGCACCCGCACCGGCCGCACCACAACGGTGGCGCTCACCGCCACCGCGGGCACGGTCGACCTCGGTGGACCAATGGTGAAGACCTGGACCTTCGGCGGACAGCTGCCCGGCCGCGAGATCCGCTTCACCGCCGGCGACGCCCTGGAAGCGAAGGTCGCCAACCACCTGCCCGCCCCCACCGCCGTGCACTGGCACGGCCTGGCCCTGCGCAACGACATGGACGGCGTAGCGCCCATCACCCAGCGCGCGATTGCCGCGGGCGGCTCCTTCACCTACCGCTTCACCCTCGACACTCCGGGCACCTACTGGTTCCACCCGCACGTCGGCGTCCAACTGGACCGCGGCCTGTACGCGCCGCTGATCGTCGAGGACCCGCACGAACCGCTGGCCTACGACAGCGAATGGGTGGTCGTCCTGGACGACTGGCTGGACGGCACCGGCACCACCCCCGACGACGTCAAGGCCATGCTCACCATGGGGATGAGCTCCCCGGCCGCGAGCGCTTCCCCCTCTGCGTCCGACTCGATGGGCGGCATGGCGAGTATGCCCGGCATGGACATGAGCTCCTCAGCGTCTGCCGGTGCGTCGTCCACGGCGATGCCCGGCATGAGCGGCATGCCGGGGATGGGCGGCGGAGCCGCTTCCTCGTACATGCTGATGGGCGCGACCAGCACCCTGCTGGGCGGCGACGCCGGCGACGTGAAGTACCCCTACTACCTGGTCAACGGTCGCGTCCCGGCGGCACCGGAGGTCTTCACCAGCAAGCCCGGCAAGAAGATCCGCCTGCGGCTGATCAACGCGGGCGGCGACACCGCGTTCCGCGTCGCGCTGGGCGGACACCGGCTGATCGTCACTCACACCGACGGCTTCCCCGTCCAGCACCAGCAGGTCGACGCCCTGCTTATCGGACCGGGTGAGCGCTACGACGTGCTGGTCACCCTCGGAGACGGCGTCTTCCCGCTCGCTGCGCTCGCCGAGGGCAAGGGCGCCGCCGGGCGGGCGCTGGTGCGGACCGGCTGGGGCAGCGCCCCCGCAGTTGGAGTACGGCCGAAGGAACTGGACGGGATGCTGATGACCGGCGCGCAGCTGCGCGCCGCCGACAGCGTCCGTCTCGCGTCGAAGACAGTGGACCGCACCCACCGGCTGGAGCTGACCGGCAGCATGAGCAGCTACAACTGGGCCATCAACGGCCGCCGGTTCGACATGAACCAACCGACCGCGAACCCGTTCCTGGCGCGCGAAGGCCAGCGGATCCGGCTGGAGTTCGTCAACAAGACCACCATGTGGCACCCGATGCACCTGCACGGCCACACGTTCCAGCTCGGTGCGGACGGCCCGCGCAAGGACACCGCGATCGTGCTCCCAGGACGGACTGTCGCCTGCGACTTCGACGCGGACAACCCCGGGCAGTGGCTGATCCACTGCCACAACGTCTACCACGGCGAGGCAGGCATGATGGGCCTGCTCGGCTACACCACCTGACGCGAGGCTGGCCCCGCCCGCTGGGGCGGGGCCAGCGCTCACGCCCGGCGTCCGCGGAAGGCCGCGACCAGTCCCGCTCCCGCCACTTGGACCTGGACCCCGGTCAGCGGGGCTCGTCGAGCCGACGGCGCAGCTCCTGATCTGCGGCCAGCCGGAACTGTGCGCCTTCCAGGCGATGGAAGCCCCGGGCCAGGGCTGTTTCGAGTAGGTCGTAGCCCATCAGCAGACCACCCGGTCGCAGCACCCGGGCCGCCTCGGCCAGTGCCTCCTCCCAGGCGCCGACGTGGTGCAGCATCAGGAACATCAGCACCGCGTCGAAGGACCCGTCGTCGAACGGCAGATCGGTGGCGTCTCCCTGGACCGCGCGCGCCCTGTGCCCGTAGGGGGCCAGGCGCGTTCGGGCTGCGGTGACCATAGCGGGGTCGGGGTCCAGCGTGGTGAGCGAGAGCCAAGGGCGGTCGGCCAGCAGCCGGGCGGCCATCGCACCGCTGCCGGCACCGATCTCCAGCCCATCCCCGGCGGGATCCGCGCCCCAGCTCGCCGACGTGCTCGCTGGGCTCCTCCCCGACTGCGGGTCTCAAGTCGGCGCAGGGCCGCCTCGGACAGGAGGTTGAGCCCCACGGGGAGAGCTCCCAGCAGCCCCGGGGCAACGACGGCCGGGCCCGCATAGGACGCCACGTGATAGCGCAGCAGGACGATGCCGGTGACGGTGAGGCAGACCGACAGAAGCAGCAGCACCCCTCCCCAGCGGGACAGAGCCGCGTCCGGTTCAGGCTTCCCTGCTTGCTCGGGTCCCGCCTCTCGCCAGGCCTCGACAAGCCAGCCCAGACCGAGGACCACCAGGACCGCGCCGACGAACAGCAGGTCGTCCCGCTTGAAGGCGACGTACCAGGCGATCAGCAGCGCCGCCCCGACGGCGAGCGGGATCACGCCGAAGAAGACAATCAGCCACCAGGGACGGCCCCCTGACGGGGTCTTGGTGTGCCCGTAGCGGAACTGGCGTCCGATGAAGACGAGACTGCACAGGGCGTACACCGTCAGGGTCCAGTTCAGCGCCGACTGAGACAGCGCGTGCGTGGACTCATAGACCAGGACGACCGTGCCGACCAGGAAGACGGTGCGGGGAAGTCCCCACTTCAGGCGACTGAGCCAGTTGTTCCTTCGGGATTCCTGCACGGAACCTGACGCCATGCTCGTGACTCCCTGCGTCGTCCGCCGCTCGCTTTCGGGAATCGCTGTTCGTTCCCCGAATTGTGCCCGTCGTTGTCGGCGGCAACCGGGCTCTGGCCTGGTCCTGGGGGCAGTGTCGCATCGCCGAGCCCGGTCTGTGCACCTGATATTCGGGTGCCTGCGCGGCCTGCTCCTGGCGCTCGATCAGGATGCCGTTCTCGAACCTAGCCCCCGCGCGGACCAGTGCGACCACGTGGGCGGCGGTGATCGCGCGTCAGCGTTCCTGGGCGGACTCGACCAGCTTGAAGACCATCGCCGGGGCTGCGGCCGGGCTGCCGGCGCCGCGGTGACCTTGGTGCGGAGTTTGACGGTGGAGAACTGGCTTTGCAACTCAGGGCGGGAGTCGTTCCGACGCGGATGCGGGAGTCAGTACTGGCCCGCTGTCGGAACCGTCTTTCGGGAGGCGGCTCACGTCCCGCGGCGGTGCCGGTCTTCGGGCGTAGGGTTCGAGAGATCGTGCAACTGCTCGTCGTAGTCGGCCAGCAGGCGCCTGAGCTGGTCGAGCGATTCCGCAGGGACGTTGTTGGGGGCGGCGTCGACAAGGTATCGGGCGGCGGCGGTGAGCGCGGCGAGTTCGTAGGTGTGGAACTTGCCGCGCAGCACCGTCGGCCGGATTCGCTCCAGTTGCATCACGCGGCCTTGGATCGGATGTAGTCGCCTACCTGCTGGAGTTCGGCCTTGAACTGGTCGTAGTCCTCCTGCATGCCGTTGATGTAGGCGCTCCAGCCCAGGCTGGCCTTGGCGTAGTGGACGGCTTCCTGGATCTCCTCGTCGGTGGCGCCGAAGAGCTTGGCGGCCTCGGTGTGGAACAGCGAGCAGTAGTGGCACTTGGTCTCGGCGTGCAGGTGTTGGGGATCAGCGTCTCGCCGAGCTCGATGCGCTTGAAGATCTCCCACTCGGGCCCGAGCAGTTCGGTGGGGATCGCGGTGAAGAAGTGCGGGACGAGGCCGAGGGTGGCCTTGATGTCGGCCTCGATCTCGGCGCGGTTGGTGGTCATGGTCCGTCCTCGGTTCCCTTGAGGTTCGTTCGGGTGTTTCAGGGTTCCTTGCGTGCGAGCAGGCTGATGCTGGTGACGCCGTAGGTGCGGGTCGCCCCTTGGGCGCGCTCGGACAGGAAGCGGTAGCGGTCGTTCGCGCGGACGGTCTCGATCCGGAGTCCGGCTTGTTCGATCGCGTGGCGGTAGTCGTCCTGCTGCATCGCGCCGCCGATGCAGGCCGCCCACAGCGCGGCATCGCAGGTGACCCCTTGGGGCAGCTGGGTCGCGGTGACGATGTCGGCGATGGCGAGTCGGCCGCCGGGGCGCAGGACTCGTGCCGCCTCGCGGAACACGGCTGGCTTGTCGGGGCAGAGGTTGATGACTCCGTTGGAGATCACCGCATCGGCCGAGGCGTCCTGGACGGGCAACTGTTCGAGGTACCCGGGCCGGAAGTCGGTGTTCGACACGCCGGCCTGCCTGGCGAGCCGGGTCGCCTTGGCCAGTTGGGCGTCGGTCATGTCGACGCCGATCACCCGCCCGGACGGTCCGGTGGCGTGCGCGGCAAGGAAGCTGTCCGTCCCGGAGCCGCTGCCGAGGTCGACGACGGTCTCGCCGGGGCGGATCGCGGCCAGGTCGAGGAAGTAGCCCACCCCGGCGAACGAGTCGATCGCCTGCGCCGGGATCGCGTCCAGTTCGCCGGCCGGGTAGCCGAGGCGTTCGGCCAGGGGGCGCCCGGTCTCGAAGTGGAACGCATGGGTCGGATGCTCGGCGACCTCGCGGTACATCTGCTGGACGCGCTGCTTGAGGTCGGCGGTGTCGAGTCTGCTCGCTGTACTTTCGGCGGTCGTCATCGTATGCTCCGATGCATTCAAGAATTCTCTTGATTACTTGAGAACAGCACTCGGACGTACTCTTGTCAAGAGACTTCTTGAATACTGACTGTCGAGGCATCGCATCCCGGAGGCCGATACCCATGGGCGACCGAACGGCCAAGAACGCCCTGTACGACGGCTTCGCGCAGGTCGCCAGAGCCCTCGCCAGCGGTCGGCGGGCTGAGATCGTCGACCTGCTGGCCCAGGGCGAGCGCTCCGTCGAGGAGGTCGCGGCCGAGATCGACCAGTCCGTCGCGAACACCTCCCAGCACCTGCGCGTCCTGGCCCGCTCCGGCCTGGTCCGCACCCGCCGCGAGGGGAACCGGATCTTCTACGGCCTCAGCGGCACCCATGTGGCCGCGCTGTGGACCGCGGTGCGCGAGGTGGCCGCCGACTACACCGCCGACATCGACCGCCTGGCCGCCGCCTACCTGGGCGACCGCACCGGCCTGGAGACCGTCACCCGCGAAGACCTCCTCCAGCGCCTGCACGACGGCACGGTGACCGTGCTCGACGTCCGCCCGGCGGCCGAGTACCGCGCCGGGCACATCCCATCCGCCCGCTCGGTCCCGCTCTCCCGGCTGCACGCCGAACTCG
Source organism: Streptacidiphilus sp. MAP12-20 (assembly GCF_041262525.1). Taxonomy (NCBI): domain Bacteria; kingdom Bacillati; phylum Actinomycetota; class Actinomycetes; order Kitasatosporales; family Streptomycetaceae; genus Streptacidiphilus; species Streptacidiphilus sp. MAP12-20. Next base: position 207,185 of record NZ_JBGCCK010000010.1, on the reverse strand, counting down.
CCGCACTGCCCGCCGACGGTGAGATCGTCGCCTACTGCCGCGGCCCCTACTGCATCTACGCCGACGAAGCCGTACGCGAACTGCGCCGCCACGGCAGGCAAGCCAGCCGGCTCGAAGACGGCTTCCCCGAATGGGCGCACGCCGACCTGCCGGTCGCCGCGGGCGCCCCCGACCAGGACGACGCGGACGCCAGGACCGGACCCGCGACCAGCCTCAGGAAGGACACGTGATGGGCTTCACCGACGACCACCTGATACCGCTGGTCGACGGGGGCCTGGGCAACAGCGCCTACCTGGTCGACCTCGGCGACGGACGGGCCCTCGCCGTGGACGCGAGCCGGGACTTGCGGACCCTCAAGGCCGCCGCTACCCGGCGCGGACTGCGGGTCGCCTTCGCCGCCGACACCCACCTGCACGCGGACTTCCTCTCCGGCGCCGTCCAGCTGGCCCACGACGACGACGCCCGCGTGCTGGCCTCCGCCGCCGGACAGCGGGCCTTCCCGCACACGCCGCTGGCCGACGGGGACGACACCGACCTCGGCGGCTTGACCCTGCGGGCGCTCGCCACCCCCGGTCACACCGACGAACACCTGTCCTTCCTGCTCCTGGACGGCGATCGGGAGCTCGGCGTCTTCACCGGCGGCTCGATGATCGTGAACTCCGCAGCCCGCACCGACCTCCTCGGCCCCGACCGCACCGAGGAACTCGCCCGCGCCCAGTACCGGTCCCTGCGCCGCCTCGCCGCACTGCCGGACCAGACCGCGGTCTGGCCCACCCACGGCGCAGGCTCCTTCTGCTCCGCCGCGCTCGGGGTCGACCGGACCTCCACCATCGGCGCGCAGAAGCAGACCAACCCCCTGCTGGCAGCCCCGGACGAGGACGTCTTCGTCCAGCGGTTGGTGTCCTCTCTGGGCAGCTACCCCGGCTACTTCGACCGGCTCGCCGACGCCAACCGGCGCGGCGCCGCCGTCCTGACAGCGGCCCCGCTCCTGGCCGACCTCACCGCCGCCCAGGCCACGTCCCTGCTCGGCGAAGGCGGCCAGATCGTCGACGTCCGCCCGGCGGCCGACTACGCGGCCGGCCACATCCCCGGTTCCCTGTCCATCCCGCTGCGCGGCCAGTTCGCCACCTGGCTCGGCTGGCTCCTGCCCGACACCGCACCGCTCGTCTTCGTCGCCAACGAGGACCAGGACCTCGCCGAGATCGTCTGGCAGTCCTACAAGATCGGCTACGAGCGCCTGGCCGGCCGCCTCGCGGGCGGCATGACCGCCTGGCTCGCCGACGGCAACCCGCAGACCAGCACCGCCTTCCTCACCCCCGACGACACCGCGGACCGTCCCTACCTCGACGTGCGGCAGAACGCGGAGTTCGCGGCCGGACACGTCGCGGGCGCGCTCAGCATCGAGCTCGGCGGCCTCGCGGCCGAAGCCGTTGACGCCCCCGCGGGCGCGGTCGTGGCCTGCGGCCACGGCGAGCGCGCGATGACGGCCGCCAGCATCCTCGAACGCGCCGGCCACACCGACGTCGCCGTCCTCGACGGAGGACCCGCCGACTACGCCGCCGCCCACGGCCGACCCCTGATCCGGGGAGCCGAGGACATCCGCCCGTGAACACCACCACCCCCGCGACTGCGCCGGCAGGCGCGCACGGCCGGCCCGTGCGCCTGGGCCTGCGCGAGAACTGGCTCCAGTTCACCCTGCTGGTCATCGTCAACATCTGCGTGGGCGGCCTGGTCGGCCTGGAGCGCACGACCGTCCCACTCATCGGCTCCAGGACCTTCGGCCTGACCAGCGACCTGGCCGTGTTCTCGTTCATCATCGCCTTCGGCGTCACCAAGGCCCTGACCAACCTCGCCGCCGGCGCTCTGACCGCCCGGTTCCACCGCAAGCAGCTGCTGGTGGCGGGCTGGCTCATCGGCGTCCCCGTCCCGTTCGCGCTCGCCTTCGCGCCGTCGTGGGGCTGGATCGTGGCCGCCAACGTACTGCTGGGCCTGAACCAGGGCCTGACCTGGTCGATGACAGTCAACATGAAGATCGACCTGGTCGGCCCGGCCCGGCGCGGGCTCGCCACCGGCCTCAACGAGGCCGCCGGTTACACGGCCGTGGGTGTCACGGCTCTGCTCACCGGCTACCTCGCCACCACGCACGGCCTGCGCCCGGTCCCCGAGCTCATCGGCGTCGTCTTCGTCGTCGCCGGCCTGGCCCTGTCCCTGGTCGTCCGCGACACCGCCGCCCACGTCGCGCTCGAACTCGCCCACCACGCCAAGCCGTTGCCCAGCGGCGAGGGCACGGGCCTCAAGGCCGTCTTCGCGCGCACCTCCTGGCACAACCGCTCGCTGCGCGGCACCAGCCAGGCCGGACTGGTCAACAACCTCAACGACGGCCTGACCTGGGGCGTCTTCCCACTCCTGTTCACCCAGCACGGGCTCGGCCTGACCGCCGTCGGCCTGATCAAGGGCCTCTATCCCATCCTGTGGGGGATCGGGCAGACCGTCACCGGCCACCTCTCCGACCGCGTCGGCCGCAAGCCCCTGATCGTCTACGGCATGCTCGTCCAGGCCGTCGGTTTCGGCCTCGCCCTCGCGCTGCTGGACCGCCCACTGCAGGCCGGGATCCTCTCCGCCGTCTTCCTCGGCCTGGGCACCGCCATGGTCTACCCGGCCCTGATCGCCTCCGTCTCCGACCACGCCCACCCTGCCTGGCGCGCCAACGCCCTCGGCGTCTACCGCTTCTGGCGCGACATCGGCTACGCCGCGGGCGCGCTCGTCGCCGGCGTCCTCGCCGACGCCCTCGGCCTCAACGCGACAATCTTCGCCGCCGCCGTCCTCACCGCCGTCTCCGGCCTGCTCGCCGCCCGCTGGATCACCGAGCACCAGACAGGCTGAACCCCCGCCAACCGGCCCCACCCCAGGCCGCCATCCCGGATGTCGCAGCGGCACGCGCGCCCTTTGCAGGTCAGACACCTACTTCCCTACGGAATGCTAGGCCCCGAGGACGTGCGTCCTCGGGGCCTACAGCAGTTCCTCCCGGTCGTCGGTGAAACGCCCCAGGTCGCGGTGGGTGGGGCTGCGACCAGGGCGAATGCCTCGAATATCCTGGACGCATGAACGAGACCCTGCCGCCCTGCCCGAAGTGCTCCAGCGAATACACCTACGAGATGGGTGAACTGCTGTTCTGCCCCGAGTGCGCCCACGAATGGCAGCCCGCGGCGGCCGGCAGCGCCGACGACGCGGAGAGCGGCGGCGTGATCCGGGATGCGGTCGGCAACGTGCTCGCGGACGGCGACGACGTGACCGTGGTCAAGACCCTGAAGGTCAAGGGCGTCCAGGGCGGCATCAAGGCCGGCACGAAGGTCCGCAACATCCGTCTCGTCGCCGGTGTCGGCGACCACGACATCGACTGCCGGATCGACGGCATCGGCGCCATGCAGCTCAAGTCCAGCGTCGTCAAGAAGGCCTGACCCGGCCCGCGTTCCGCTGCTCGCTGCGAACGGCTGACCAGGGGCCGGTCTCCCCGGGTGTCGCCGAGCGGCTCCTCCCGCCCGGCCGTACCGTGCGGCCAGACCGTGCCCACCGGTTCACCCCACGCCGCCTCGCATCCACCTGGTCACCCGGCGGCGCGGGGCCGGGCGGTCGCAAATCAGTCCAAGCTGGTCGAGGAAGTCCAAGACGTACGCGTCCTCGCCCCGCGCGCGGACGGAAAGGGCAGGAAGCCCCTGACGGACGGGGCGTGCGGCGCGCAAGCCACCCGGGGAGCGGCTCCGCAGTGCCTATCGGAGGCAGCTCTGTCGACGGGGGAGGCGTCAGGGCTGCCAGGCGACGATGGTGACCGAAGGCCGTGTTCCGGTCAAGAGTGGGTCGTGTCCGCTCATTTCCGGCTGTTTCATGGCAACTCGCAGGACGGGTGCCCGACGCACCGGCCCGTGGGTGAGCTGCAGCGCGGCTGGTCGCGGATGATGTCTACGAAACGGTCCGAATCGAGAGGTGGCGACCATGAAGTACGTCGTGTTCTACGAATCGGCTGACGACCTCGCGGACAGGGCCCCCGCGCATTTCGAAGCCCACGTCGCCCGTTACACGCCGTACATCGAGCGCGGCGAGCTGCTCATGATCGGCCCCTTCGCGGACCCGCAGAAGGACGGCTCCATGGCGGTCTTCGCCACCAGGGAGTCCGCCGAGGACTTCGTGAAAGACGATCCCTTCGTCGTCCACGGGGTCGTGAAGTCCTGGCGGATCCTCGAATGGAACGAGGCAATCGCGCTGTAAGCGATCAGACGGCAGTCCTGGGTGCCGCTCACGCACCCCCACGTGCATCAACGATGCGGTCACCCGGTCTCGTCGCCGAGGCGAACAGGGTCGAGGATGACGATGCGGCCGCGGGCGAGGCGGAGCAGGCCGCGGTCTGCGAGGTCGCGCAGGACTTTGGTGGTGGTTTCGCGGGTGGTTCCGGCGAGGGCGGCGATCTGCTGGTGGGTGAGGCGGATCTCGGGCTTGCGCGGGCCGAGCGGGCCGCGTCTGCTGGTGTCGGCGGCCAGGGTGACCAGCGTGGTGGCGACGCGTTGTGGGACGGATTTGAAGACGGTGTCGGTCAGGCGCTGTTCGATGTCGGTGAGGCGTTGGCCGAGGAGTTCGGTGATGCGGGTGGCGATGCGGGCGTCGGCCAGCAGGAGGCGGCGGACGTCTGTGCGGCTCATGACGCAGACGATGACGTCGTCGAGGGCCTCGGCGAAGTTGTCGTGCATGCGTTGCCCGAGCAGGACCATTTCGCCGAAGATCGTTCCGGGCTCCAGGATGGCCGTGGTCAGGGCGCGGCCGTCGGCGGAGACGCGGAAGAGCCGGACTCGGCCGGCGCGGAGCATGAACAGGGTCTCGGAGGGTTGGTGGGGGGAGTAGAGGAGTTCGCCGGTGGTGTAGGTCTTCATGGGGGCTGCGGCGGCGAGGGCTTCCATTTCCTGGTCGTTGAGGTCGCGCAGGATGTCGACGTCGGCGATGCACCACGTGGGGCTGTCGGGGAGCTCGGGGTCGGTCATCCGTACGGCTCTTTCGATCAGGGTCGGGGTCTCGCGGCGGCCCGGCGCCCACGGCGGGGGCGTGGTGCCCCACGGGGGCCGGGCCAGCGCACGGGTGGTGGTCTCGTCGAGACAGTACGCGCCGGGTTCGGGTTCGGGGGCGCGGCCGTCGGATGCCGCGCCCCCGGGGGTGTCGTTCACGGCTACCGGCTGTGGCGGGTGCGGCACATGGCCCTGTGGACTCCGGCGTAGGCCAGGCCCAGGACCGCCCCGTACATCAGGTGGCCGACCAGGCTCTTGCCGCTGGTGGCCGTGAGCTGGAAGACGGGCATGCCGAGCCGGGCGGGCATCAGCCACAGCGCGCCGAGCACCCACCACACCGCCCCGTAGCCCATGCCGAGGAGCGCCGCGGGTCGCAGTTTCTCGGCGCGCCCACCGGCGAGCAGTGCGAAACCGGCGCCGAGGGCGGCGGAGACGGCGAGGTGGACGGTCCACGCGACGGCCGTCGAGTTGCTGTGGACGAGCATGCCGACCATCGAAATCATGCCCATCGCCTGCATCTTCACGCCGAAGACGATGCCGCCCGCCAGGCCCGCAGCGGCGCCGAGGGCGGCGTGCGCGGGCGCGGCGGACAAGGCGTGCGGGGTGGCGTGGGTCGTGGTCATTGCAGGGATCCCTTCTCCGGGTGGTGCTGACGGTCTCGACGGTAGGAGGAGGGACGGCACCGGGTATGTGAGCGGCCTTACGTACCCGCCGTATCGCAGGTCGGTCACGGTCTCGTCGGTCACGGTTTGGCGGCGACGAGCAGCGCGTAGCCGAGATGCCCGTCCGCGACGGCCGCTCGTGCGGCGGCCAGGACGGCGGGTGCGGCGCCCGCGTCGACACCGAGTTCGGCGAGTCGGCCGGGCGAGGTGGCGTGAAGGAGCTGGAGGCGGGCCTGGATCTGATCGAGCATCCGCAGCAGCGCGTGGTCGTGGCGTTCGGTCCGCAGAACGCGCAGGCCGGCGTGTGTGAGGAGTGTGGTGTAGCCGGTCAGGGGTCGGGCGTCGGCGATGCAGGCGATGCGGGCTGCGAGGCCGCGCAGTTGGTCGGGCAGGCGGTCCGGGTCGGCGGTGACGTCGGTGATGCCGAGGCGTCCGCCGGGGCGCAGGACCCGGGCGAACTCGGTAGCGGCGCGGGGCTTGTCGGGGAAGGTGCACAGGGCGCACTCGCACACGAGGGCGTCGAAGGTGGCGTCGGGGTAGGGCAGGTGCTCCGCGTCGCCGGTGGTGAAGCGGGTCCGGTCGGCCAGACCGAGTCGCTGGGCGGTGCCTTGGGCGAGGGCGGTGTTGGCGGGGGAGTAGTCGATGCCGTCCACCTGTGCCCGGTAGGTGTCGGCGAGGAGCAGGGCGGTGGTGCCGCGCCCGCAAGCCACGTCCAGTACCCGCGATCCGGGGGCGAGCGCGAGATTGTCGGCCAGTCGGCGGGTGAGGGCGGTGCCGCCGGGGTGGTAGGCGTCGCCGAGCAGCAGCGCCACGGTGTCGCTGGAGTAGGCGGCGGCGCAGCACGCCTTCAGCCGGCGGCTGTCGTCGGTCATCGTTTCTCTCCCAGGAAACCCCTGGCTTCAGCCAGGGGAGGAATGGGTCCTTGGCGCGGAGCCGCGCAGCGGCGGAGGTCGCTGCGGGGCTGGTGCCAGCAGGGTGGATGAGACGGTTGTCGGTGGGTTGTGTGAGGGTGTGGATCATGCATCTGCGGTACTCCTATCGGGTCTATCCGACAGCCGGTCAGCGCCAAGCGCTGGCGCGGACGTTCGGCTGTGCCCGCGTGGTGTTCAACGACGCGCTCGCGGCACGCAAGCAGGCGTACCAGGCCGATAAGTCGCGGATCGCTACGGGTGTACTGGCGAAGGCAGTGATCACCGATGCGAAGAAGACGCCGGAGCGTGCGTGGCTTGCAGAGGTTTCCGTGGACGCCTTGCAGTCTTCGCTCCGCGACCTCGACACCGCCTACCGGAACTTCTTCGACTCGGTGTCGGGGAAGCGTCAGGGCCGGAAGGTCGGGCTGCCCCGGTTCAAGTCGAAGCGGGACAGCAGGCAGTCGCTGCGGTTTACCCGGAACGGGTTCCGGCTGCGGCCGAACGGGAAGTTGAACCTCGCGAAGATCGGTGACGTGCGGGTGAAGTGGTCCCGCAAGCTCCCCGCCGACCCGTCGTCGGTGACGGTCGTGCTGGACCCCTCGGGCCGGGACTACGCCTCGTTCGTCGTGGACGTGGAACCCGACCACTTGCCCGCCCTCGACACCGAAGTCGGTATCGACCTCGGGCTGACCACCTACGCCGTCCTCTCCGACGGCACCGTGATCGACAACCCCCGGTTCCTGCGCAAGGCCGAGAAGAAGCTCAAGGCTGCGCAGCGGGACCTGTCCCGTAAGGCGAAGGGGTCGAAGAACCGCGCGAAGGCCCGCCGGAAGGTCGCCCGCGCGCACGCCCGCGTGGCCGACACCCGCAACGACTGGATGCACAAGCAGACCACCCGGTTGATCCGCGAAAATCAAGCGATCTACCTGGAAGACCTGAACGTCCACGGCCTGGGACGCACCAACCTGGCGAAGTCCGTCCACGATGCCGGATGGGCCACCTTCCGGCGCATGCTCGAAGAGAAAGCCACCCGCTACGGCCGCCACATCGGCGTGATCGGCCGGTTCGAGCCCACCAGCCAGGTGTGCTCCGCGTGCGGGGTGAAGGACGGCCCCAAGCCCCTGCACGTCCGGGAGTGGACCTGTGGTGCGTGCGGTGCCCTGCATGACCGTGACCTCAATGCTGCTCGTAACATCCTGGCCGCCGGACAGGCGGACAGGCTAAACGCCTGCGGAGGGCCGGTAAGACCTGGTGTGGCGATCCCACACCAGGCACAGCCCGGTGAAACAGGAACCCACCGGAACGCCAGCCGCACGGGGCACAAGCCCCGCGCCGCAGGCGCGGCCGGAATCCCCCGGCTTTAGCCGGGGGAGGAAGTCAAGACGGCTGGTCCTCCCCGGCGAGGGTTTTGGAGCCGTATGGCGTGGCGGTGAGCCGGTCGGTGAGGGGGAGGGCGTTGGGGGCGACCGGTGCCACGGGCACGCCGGACATCTGCGCGCGGACCTGTTCGCGGTAGCCGACGGAGTTGTAGGCGCAGAAGGGGATGAGCCGCCCGTCGGGGGTGATCTCTTCGACACAGCACTTCATCAGCTGTTTGACGTTGAGGGTGTAGGGGTCCTGGAAGTCCTGCACCACGATCATGAACGCGTGTTCGCCCAGGTTCTTGACCGCTTCGGGCAGGTCGATGCCGCAGGCGTCGGCGCAGTCCAGCGCCTCGGCGGCGGTGCGCAACTGCTCGTCGGTGGTGGCGCTGCCCATGAACGCGGACGCGGACCAGAGCCGTTCGAGGGCGTCGCGGATCGCGGGGTCGGGCATGACCCGGTTGGAGACGTAGTCGAGGTAGTCCTCGACCTGCAGGACGCGGGGGATCGGCACGACGGTGCGGTGACCGCCGGGTTCGCCGGCGGTGAGCAGGTAGGTGATGGAGCGGCAGGTGGGGAAGCAGCAGGGGACGGGGAAGAAGTCGCCGGGCTGGAACCACTGCGGCAGTTGCTGGTTGATGAGCCTGATGACGTCGGGGTTGGTGAGCCGGTTCAGCGGGTCGAAGGGGACGTGGCGGCCGGAGTGGGTGACCGGCTGGAACGCGACCGAGCGCACGGCTGGGTGGTCGAGGCCGAAGACGATGATCGGCCCGAGTTCGTGCTCGTTCAGACCGCGTTCGACGGCGGCCACCAGGGTCACCGTGAGGCCGTGTTCGGCGCAGCGGTCCAGGGCACGCTGCTTGATGGCGCGCAGGTCGCGGCCGCGCAGTTCGCGATGGGTGCGCTCGTCCAGGCCGTCGAACTGGAGGTAGATGTTGACGGAGCGTCCTGGGGTTCGGTTGCGCTTGCCGAGTTCGGCGACGAAGCCGGGGTCGGTGGCGAGGCGGATGCCGTTGGTGTTGAGGTTGACGTTGCGGATCGGGCGGGCCTGGGCGAGGTCGATGAAGTCCAGGATGTGCTTGTGGATGGTGGGTTCACCGCCGGAGAACATCACCACCTCCGCCTCGCCCTCGGAGGCGACGAAGGCGTCGAGCATCGTCGCGCACTGCGCCATGCTGATGCTGTAGCCGTCCTGCTGATGGCCGGAGTCGGCGAAGCAGACGGGGCAGTCCAGGTTGCAGCCGGTGTTGACCTCGATGATGCCCAGGCAGGCGTGCTGCTTGTGCTCCGGGCACAGGCCGCAGTCGCTCGGGCAGCCGTCCCGCACCTCGGTCTGGAAGGTGAGTGGGATCGTGCCGGGCTTGTTGAAGCGGGCGGAATTCAGGTACTCCTGTGCATCGCCGTAGACCAGGGCCTCGAACCAGCCGTGGTCCGGGCAGCGCTTGCGCAGGTAGACCTTGTCCTCGCGGATGTTCACCTGCGCGTCCACGACCCGCTTGCACAGCGGGCAGACCGAGCGGGTGAACTCGACGAACACCTCCTCCCGGTCCCGCTTCACCTGTGCTGCCACCGGGATTGACCCCGCTTCCTCCACGGACATCGCAACCTCCTTGAATCACACCATCGGGACAGGCTGGCGGTGACCGGCCCCGGCGCGGGCACGGCGGGCGGATCGCAGGAGCACGGCCGCGTATACCAGGGTGAGGGCGTCCTGGGCGAGCGTGAAGGCACTCAGGTGCTGGCCGAGGTAGCGACCGAAGCAGCCGCAGTTGGTGACCGTGAGCCCGCGCGCGTAGGCCTGGACCGCGAGTACGGTCCAGGCCACCGATACGGCGGTGTACACCCACACCGGAGCCACGGCCGTCGAGCGGGGCCGGGCCAGGAGCCACAGCCCGCACACCAACTCGCCCACGATCAGCACAACGGCCATCGCCCCGGCCGCCGGGCCGCGCACGAGACCGTAAGCACCCAGGATGCACGGCATCACCGATAGCGAGGCCAGCTGGCCGATGCCCATGGCCGAGTACACCGCACCGAGCACGATCCGCAGCACCATGACGCCACCGTAGGCGCGCCGAACCCGAGGCTTCTGTAAGCGCGCTCACCGACAGCACGTGCGAGCGAAGGATCGCCCGCCCATGGCTGACCGGCCCGTCACCGCGGAGCAGCGCTTCGACGCCCTCGTAGGCGAACTCAGCTCCCTGGAGGGTGTGACCGAACCACAGGACGCGCCGGGACGCGAGGGCCGATTCGGCTCCGCCGCGCTCAAGGTCCACGGGAAGATCTTCGCGATGCTCGTGCGCGAACGCCTGGTGCTGAAGCTGCCACGCCGCCGTGTGGACGAACTCGTGGAGGCCGCGGAGGGCGAGCGGTTCGACGCCGGCCGTGACCGGCCCATGCGCGAGTGGCTCTGCCTCGCCCCGGAGTCCGGCCAGGACTGGTCGACGCTGGCCCGCGAGGCCTTGGCGTTCGTCGGCCGAAGCGCCGGGCCGGCGGGACGCGACTGAGGGCTTCGCCGCCCTGCTTCAGCGGCGCGCGCCGGTGCGGCGTTCCCCCTCCGCCTTCACGGAGGCGATGGAGGAGGCCACGGTGGCCTCCCACTGTGCGGCGACCAGACGCCCCCAGCGTTCGCCGAGCGCCCACAGGTCGGTGCCCAGCTCGCCCGCGTACTCCAGCCGTGTTCCCCCAGCCGCGGTCTCGGTCAGAGTGAAGGACTCAACGACATGCGGGACCGGGCCACGGGTCAGGCGGAAATCGATCCGGTCCGGGCGGGTGAACCGGACCGTCTCCACGGTCACGGCGTTCAGCCGCCCTCGCGCCAGCGGGGTGGTGTGCGCGGCGAGCACCAGGTCGCTGCCGCGTTCCAGCACCCGGACCTTTTCGAGCTGAGCCCGGGTGGGGCGTCCCAGGTAGGGCTGCGCGAGGATGTCGAAGACCAGCTCACGCGGCGCGGCGATCTCCACCGTCTGCGGTCCGAGCGGCCGCACGCGCCGCCCCACCCCGAGATCCACCGGGACGGCGCCGGACACCAGCCCCCAGTAGCCCGTGGCCAGGGCCCCGCCCGCCACGAGCGAGCCGACAGCGAGACGCAGGGGCCAGCCCATCGTTCACGCCCGCCGCTCGGTGGCGGTCTCGTGGGACTCCTCCACGACGACGCCGTGCCAGAACGCCACGTGATTCTTGATCTTCCGCGCGAGCGGACTCGGCCTTGGGTAGAACCACGCGGCTCCCGGGTTGGTCCGCCCGTCGACGGTCACGTCGTAATAGTGAGCGATGCCCTTCCATGGGCACAGCGTCCGCGAGCTGCTGTCCGCGAAGTACTCGTTGTGGAGCGCCTCGGGCGGGAAGTAGTGGTTCCCCTCGACGACGAGGGTCTGTTCGGACTCGGCCAGCACCACGCCGTTCCATACCGCACGCACCATGATCTGTCCTGCCTTCCTCGTCGCTCGTCGCCCCCGTTCCTCACCGTAGAACGACTGTGGGCCCCGATTCGGTGTCCGTCCTCACACTTCGCCACCGACCTGCCGCCCTGCGCGCCAGCGGCGCACGGCGAGGACAAGCTGCATGGCGGCGGCGGGCCGCAACAGTGCGGGACGCGGGGCGTCCACCATCCGCCCGCGCGTCAGGCTGGCGACGGTCACCGCGGCCACGGGCGCAGCCCAGAGCAGCAGCGCCGCCCGGCGCCAGCGCGGGTCCCGCTCGCCGCACAGCGTCAGCCAGGTCCAGAAGGCGGCATCCGCAAAGGTGTCCGCATAGGCGCCGAACGGCGACGTCGTCCCGCTGCGCCGGGCCATCCGCCCGTCGGCGAGATCCAAGGCGATGGCCCAGAACCCGAGCCGGCGGCCACCCGTACGGGCCAGTGCCGGGAGGTTCCCCCGGGCCAGACTCAGCACGTCCGCGGCGGAAAGATGACGCCGCTCCTCCAGCAACCCCAGATGCGTGACACACAGCATCCAGCTCGCGCCGGTCCAACGCCGGCCCGGCTCCTGCGACATCCGAAGGAAGAGACCATGCAGGGCGGTGACCTCGGCCAGCGCCGCCGGTCGGCGCAGGGCCTGGCTCGCCGACCTCTTCGCCGCGCAGAACCCGAACTCCACCCAGCCGTCCCTGTGCAGCACCGCGAGCAGCTCGTCCGTCGCAGCCCGACTGCCGGCCAGCGCGGCGATCCGCGCGGACGGACCACGGCGCAGCCACTCGCTGAAGCCAAGCCGACGCAGCGCGACAGCCACTCCACCAAGAGAGCTGGACATTTCCTCAGATGGAGTGATTGGCCAGTCAGCTCTCACCTGAGGGCTCCTCTCGGCGGACGCGAAGTACTGAGTCCGGCCCTTCACGCTACGCCGTTGTGAGGGCCCTCGGTTCTGCCAAGGTCAGCCGGCGGTAGGGGCTGCGAGGTGCTGGCTGAGCCATTCCAAGCCGGCGGGGATGACGATCTTGAAGTCCGAGGTGAGGTACTGGGCGTGGGGGACCTCCAGGTTGGTGATCTTCACGGTGGCGGAGGCCTTGGTGATGAAGGCCTTCACCCCGTTGATTTCGTAGGGCTCTGCGCCCCTGGCGGTGGCCAGCGTGTCCAGGTCGGCGGTGCTGCGGGGGAGCATCCGCTGGGGGTTGTTGGCGAGACGGTCGGCCTCGTGCCTTTTCCACAGCAGCGAGTACGGGATGAAGTAGGCATCGATCGGCACGGCGGCCTTGAAAGTGCCTGGGTACTGCAGGGTGCTCGACGACCAGTTCGCCCTCCCCGATGAGCAGGTCCGGCTCGCTGTGCCAGTCGGGGCAGGCGGCCGAGGGCGATGGCCTGCTCGGTGCCCCGGAACTCTGGGGTTCTCCCGTCCAGGGTGAGCTTGCCGCGGCACCGACAGGGAGGTACGTCAGCGGACGACGTCGAAGACGTTCTTCTGGATGCCGTTGGCGTAGGCCTCCTGTTCGACGAGCTTCAGCTTCTGGGCGTCCCTGTCCGTGGCGCTGAACAGGCGCTTGCCCGCGCCCAGCAGCAGCGGGAAGACGAGCAGGTGGTAACGGTCGATCAGGCCGGCGTCCGACAGGCTCTGGTTCAGGGCGGCGCTGCCGTGGAGGATGATCGGGCCGCCCTCGGTCTCCTTCAACGCTGCGACGTCGTCGATCGAGCGCAGGATCGTGGTCTCGCCCCAGTTCGACACCAGGTCGCTCTCGGTGAGGGTGGTGGAGACCACGTACTTCGGCATCACCTTGTAGTCGGCGAACTCCGGCATGGTCGGCCACACCGGGCTGAACGCCTCGTAGCTGACCCGGCCCAGCAGCATCGCGGCGGCTTCCTGCTGCTCGCGACCCTTGATGTCGAAGGCCTCGGGGAGGAACTCCACGTCCTTGAAGGTCCACCCGGAGTTCCGGTAGCCGGGTTCGCCGCCCGGGGCCTCCACGACGCCGTCGAGAGAGATGAAGGCGGAGCTGATCAGGGTGCGCATCTTGGGTTCCTTGCGTCTCGTATCTGATTCTCGGCGGATTCGGTTTGCCTGTGGGGTGTGTGTTCAGCGGGCCTGGAGGGTGTAGTGGGCCTCGATGACGCCGTTGTTGAAGGAGCGGGTGGAGGCCAGGGTCATCGGGATCTGCTCGCCGTCGGCGAGGGTGCGGCCGGTGCCGGCGACGACGGGATCGATCTGGAGGTAGAGCTCGTCCAACAGGCCGTTGCGCATGAGCCACTGGACGAGGGTGACGCTGCCGCCGACGTTGATGTTGCCGCCGGGCTGCCGCTTGAGCTCCTGGATCTGGCCGGCGACATCGGCGCCGGTGATCAGGTGGCTGTTGCGCCACTCCTGCACGCCGGTGAGGGTGGAGGAGACGACGTACTTGGGCGCGGCGTTCATCCAGTCGGCGGTCGGGACCTGCTCGTTGGTGACGTGGGGGAAGAAGCCGCTCCACATCTGGTAGGTGTGGCGGCCCAGCAGGGCGGTGTCGGCATCTTCGAAGAGCCGCATCAGGGACGCGGTGACCTCGGGGGTGCTGTAGGGCATGCTCCACTTCTCCGGGGACTCCACCACGCCGTCCAGCGAGACGAACAGGCCTGCGACGATCTTCTTCATGAGGTACTCCTGCAAGCTTGGGTATCGATTGCTTCACCCGGTCAGACGGAGCACCGCGGCGGAACTCATCGCTGCTCGGCAGAGATTTCCAAGAAACTTCTCGGGCCGTCCGGACGTCCGGCCGTCGCACCGATGAGTCGAAGGCTCCTGGGCGGTCTGAATCGGTATGAAGACCGTCGTGTTCACCCTGGACCAGCTCGGTCCCGGCAGCGGGCCGTTTCTGTGTGACCAGTTGGCCGCGCTGCTTGCGGACCACCCCGAGGCGGTGGTCGTGATCTGCGACGTGTCCGCCCTGGAGCACCCCATGCCTGCCGACCTCGACCACCTGGCCCGGCTGCGGTTGACCGCGCGGCGCGCCGGACGCGAGCTCGTGCTGCGCGGGGTCGGAGCGCGGCTGCGGTTGTTGCTGACCCTGACCGGCCTGGCGGAAGCCTTCGGCTGCGAGGCCGAGGCATCAGCTCCCGGCGGAGTCGGCGGCCAGCCGCATGGGCAGGCCCCATAGCGGGAACAGCCGCTCGGTGTCCATGTGGTTGGTCATGGCGCTGATCCTGCCGTCGGTGATCTCCAGCAGCGTGATGCCCCACGGCGTCCAGCCGTCGCCGTCCTCGGCGGGCCGGTACTGCGCGAAGGCGGGCGTTCCGTTCGCCTCCACCGGGAGCATGCGCGAGCCCCGGCAGCCGCAGCCCGCGCCGAGCCACCACTCGCCGAGCTCCACCACGCCCTGCACCCACATCTGGTACGGCGGCATGTTGAGGACGGCGTCCTCGTGCAGGAGCCTCTTCAGCCCGTCGATGTCGAACGCCTCGAACGCGCTGACGTACCTCGCCAGGAGGGCCTGCTGGGTCTCGTCCAGCGGCTTGAAGGTGTCACTCTCCGGTACGCCGCCGCTGTCGGCGAGCGTGGCCCGCGCACGCTGAAGTGCGCTGTTGACGGAGGCGACAGAGGTCTCCAGCAGTTCGGCGGTCTCGGCCGCCGACCAGGCCAACACCTCACGCAGGATCAGCACCGCGCGCTGGCGCGCGGGCAGCTTCTGCAGTGCGGAGACGAAGGCCAGCCGTATCGTTTCACGCCCGACCGCGATCTCCGCCGGGTCACCGGAGAGCACCCGCTCGTCAGGGATCGGCCCTACCCAGATGTTCTCCTCCAGCTGCGCCAGGTTCGGCGCGGTGGCCGAGCACGGCGCGGACAGGTCCATCGGCCGGGCGCGGCGCTGCGCGGCCGGGGCCATGTCGAGGCACACGTTGGTGGCGATCCGGTACAGCCAGGTCCGCAGCGCGGCGCGGCCCTGGAAGCCGTCGAACTTCGACCAGGCCCGCACCAGCGTCTCCTGGACGGCGTCCTCGGCTTCGAAGGCCGAACCCAACATGCGGTAGCAGTAGGCCGTCAGCTCCCGCCGGAAGGGCTCGAGCTGCTCGACGACATCATCACGATCCATGGTCACAGGCACACCGGCACCCTAGCCGCCGAAGCCGACCAAGATCAGTATCCTGGCGGCGCGGCCACCCTACAACTCGCCCAGGGAGTGGGCTTCAGCGCCCGCTCGTGCTCCGGCGGTGGGCCAGGAGCAGGCCGAAGGCGGCCAGGAGGGCCGCGGCGGCCTCGGCGAAGGCGGAGAGGGTCTTTTCCGGGTACCAGACAGGTTCGTACATGTCGCGCAGCGGTCCGAGCGCGCCGACGTCGACGTAGCGATAGAGCAGCACGGCGCCTACGCCGGCTGCGGCCACGCTCAGCGCATAGGCCCAGACCAGTCGCCGGGTGCCGAAAAGGATCAGTAGCAGGGCGGCCAGGGCGGCGGCCGCGGCCTCGATGCGAAAGAGCTGGCCCTGGCTGATTCCAGGACCGCTGAAGTCGTAGGTGGGAGCCAGGTCCGCGTGCACGTAGGCGTCCACCGCGAGGCCGGCTGCTGTGAGCAATCGCAGCGCCCAGAGGGCGGCTACGGTCGCGACGGCGAACCGATGGGTGGGCTCAGTCGCTGCTGTGCCGGAGCGCATCTCATTCACCCCGGCCGGCGTCGCCCTGGGATTCGGGTATCGGTGTTGGGGGCATGTCACCATTCCTTTCGGGTTGATCCCGGCGCGCGCGGGACAGCTCTCGCCTGCCTTGGCTACGCCTGCCGCGCTTGCCGGGTTCACTGGCTTGAGCGTCGCGAGCCGACGCGGCGTGCGGGGGCGGGCGGGGTCAGGTCTGCGGAATCTCGACGAGCAGGCGGCCGGAGGCGTCGAGGACGTCCATCCGGTTGATGTCCTGCGGGCTGATCGAGGCGGAGGCGGGGATGCTCACGCTCGTGGCGTAGCCCGACGCCCAGGTCGCTGCGATTTCGGTGCGGCCGTCGCGGGCGTGCACCACCAGACGGCAGGTGATGGCCGACGGCAGGCCGCCCAGCTTCAGCTGCACCGCGGTCCCGGACTGGGTGGCTGTGAGTGACGCGGAAGCCGAGACCTGCGTCGTCGGGCTGTGAGCGGGCCGTCACCTCGGCCCCCGAGGTCGGACGGGCTGGATCGACGCTGCTCTTCGTTGAAAGGCGGTTCCGACCGCTCTCGTTCCTCAGGTAGTTGGCCCGGCAAGCAGGTGAGGGGCGACTGTGTGCGGCGGTGTCGGGTCTCGGCGGGCGCGTTGGGTCTGGGCGGGCGCCTACAGCTGCTCGAAGTGGAAGGAGCGGATGAAGCAGTCTCGCGGCTGGCCGATCGCGAACAGGACGCAGTCGAGCACGGATTGGGCGGTCAGCGGGTCGCTGGTGGTCCGGGAAGCGTGATCCCAGGTGGGGTGGAGTGAGTCGCCGTCCATGAAGTCCGGTGGGTAGAGCGAGATGACGCGGATGCCCTCGGGTCGGAGCCGGTGGGAGAGGATGTCGACGAAGCCGGCCTGGGCGGCTTTCGCCGCGTAGAACGCGGGGTGGGCCTGGGAACGGTGGTTGCGGGCTTCCGCCGCCGAGGAGACCAGATTGACCACGTCCGCACCGTCGGAGGCGCGCAGCAGCGGCAGGAAGTGCTTGACCGTCAGCAGCGTGCCGGTGGCTCCGGAGGCGATGGTGTCGGCGATCGCGTCGTCGTCTGCGTCGCACAGATCGGGACCCTCCAGGTAGCGGGCACCATTGTTGATCAGCACATCCACCCGGTCGGCGCGAGCGGTGATCCCATCGGCGAAGGCCCGTATGGAGGCCGGGTCGGCCAGATCGCAGGCGAACGCGTCCGCTTTCGCGCCGCTGTCGGTTGCTACTTCATCGGCCACTGTCCGGGCTGCAGTCAGAGATCGCGCGGACAGGAATATGCGGGCACCCAACCGTCCTGTTTGCAGCGCCAACGCTCGCCCGAACCCACGTCCGGCCCCGGTAATCACCACCGTGCGCCCAGTGAGATCCACGCGCACACCTCCCTCTACTCAGTCTTGATCACCGCGAGCCTAGCCCTGCGATCCAACGCGCTACCCCTCAGCCGGAGCAAGGGTGGGGAGATCCACTGGCACGCTTGCCCAGGACATGAGCTTCACCTGGCCGTTTCTTGACAGAGCGCCAGCGGGATGACCAGGGCGGCGAAGCCACGCCCATCGAGGCCGAACGCACCTGCATGACCCTGCGCGGGGTCCAGGCCACCGGCTGCACCACCATCACCTCCACCCTGTTGGGGCTGCTCCGCCGTGATCCGCGCTCGCGCGGTGAGTTCCTCGCTCGACCGGCCACCTCATCGAACGGCGAGGTGGAGTGGCGGCTGCGAAGGGGAGTAGCCCCGCGATACCGGTCGTCGACACACTGGAGCCCTCGGGTTCCCGGTGGCCGGGCCCGCCGTTCGTGAGGATGCGGGTGGGCGAGACCTTCGGCCCAGTGTCGACGACATATATCAGCGTGTCGGCGGGGTCGAAGCCGTCTGCCGCTCCCGCGGCGGTCACGCTTCTCGACCCGCGGCGGATCGTCGTCGGCGGCGGCCTCGCCCGTGCGGGTGGTTTCCTGCTCGAACCGCTGGAAGCGGCACTCGACGCGCGGCTCACCTTCGAGGCACGCCCGCAGGTGGTGCCGGCGGCGCTTGGCCACCGCGCCGGCGGCCTCGGGGCCGGTCTGCTCGCTCTGGAGACGTACCGTGCGCGCCGGTGCACCCGCTCCTCGTGGTCGGTGCCGCGTGCCGTGGAGCCTCGTGTGCTGCGCGCAGCCGCAGCACACGGGGGGCGGCAGCCGGGACACCGGGGAGTGGCCGGCCGTGAACTGTCAGGCCGCCCCCAGCGCCGGCGCAGGCATCGTGTGCGCACCTGTTGGCCTGCGCCTGGTCAGCGAGAACCCGTCCGTCCTGGGGCTACCGCTGGATCCAAGGCGAACTCACCACGTTCGGGCGGCGACATGCGCCACCGCTGGGTTGAAATGTGACCCAGCTAACATATGTCACAACACATGTGTCGTGTAATCTATTGGATATGGACACTGCAGCGAAGAACCCGACCCTCGTCTTCATCCCCTGCTTCTCCGGCGCCCCGTGGAGCGCCGAACAGCTCGCCCCCTACGGCGAGGCGCCCAAGCGCACGCTGCGCCTGCCCGAGGGCGTGAACGACATGGAGCGCTACGCCGACTACGTCGAAGACGCGATCGCGGACCTGGACGACTACGTGCTGGTCGGCGACTCGTTCGGCGCGAACATCGCGCTCGCCCTCGCGACCCGCCGCCCGCGGGGCCTGCGCGCCCTGGTCCTGTCCGGCGGATTCGCGGCCAACCCGGTCGACTCGAAGCCCTTGAAGGCGCTCGCGCAGGTGATGGGCAAGGCCCGCGGCCCGCTCTACCGGCAGCTGACGCTGCGGGCCCACGTCCACCGCCTCGCCTCCCCGTTCGACGGCGAGGGCCAGGTGCCCTGGGCCGAGGCAAACAGCCGCGAGCTGTTCATTACCAACACCCCGGCCCCCTCCTACGGTGCCCGCGTGCAGGCCGCCCTCACCGCCGACTACGTCGACGTGCTCGGCCGGGTCCAGGTCCCGACCCTGATTCTGACCCCCTCGCACGACGTGCTGATCGGCGAGAACGCCTCCAAGATCATGCTCGCCGGCATCCCCGACGCCCGGGAGGTCGTGCTGCCGCGCACCGGCCACATGTTCCGCTTCTCCCACCCGGCCACTTACGCCACCGCAGTCACGGACTTCCTCGCCGGCCTGCCTGCCACCCGGCAGGCCGCCGGTGCGTAAGGCCGAACACCTCCGGTTCGCGATCCTGGCCGCCCAACGCGAAGGCAACCGGCTGCTGACCCAGGCCCTCAAACCCCACGGCATCACCCCGTCGCAGGCTGAGGTGCTGCGCCTGCTCCAGCAGCACGGCACCCTGAGCCTCAACGGGCTCGGACAGCTCCTGGTGTGCGAGAGCGGCACCAACCCCAGCCGACTGGTCGAACGCACCGTCGCCGCCGGCCTGGTCGAGCGCCGCACCGACGCCGAAGACCGCCGCTACCTCCAACTCAGCCTCACCCCCGAGGGCGAACGCCTGGCCACCACGGTCGCCGGGATCGAACAGGACATGTACACCCTGCTCGACGCCGTCTCCGAGGGCCTGGAAGCCGACGCGGTCCTCGAATTCCTGCACAGGCTCATCGACACCCTGCCCTCGGGCGAGGCCCTCAACAAACGCCTCGACCTCGACTGACCCTACGACCCGCACGGGACGTGCCGACCGCGCGCCCAGGCAAGGAACGATCATGCGATTCGACAACACCGTGACCATCAACGCGCCTGTCGGCGAGGTCTTCGCCTACCTCGCACGGCCCGAGATCCTCCCACGCTGGAACTACGCGCTCGACCACACCGAGCAGACCTCCCCCGGACCGATCGGGGTCGGCTCGACCTACCGCCAGACCCGCACGATTCCGCGCCCGGCCGAGGAGCACTTCCGCATCATCGAGTACGACCCCCCGAACCTGCTGACCATGGACGGCAACTTCGGCCCGTTCACCGGAACCGCCTCCTACCGGCTAACCCCGCTCGACCAGCACGCCACCCGACTGGTCAACACCTTCCACGTCACCGCACCCGGAGCCCTCAAGGCCATCGCCGCGATCGCCGGCCCCCGGGTCAAACACGCGGTCGCCAGGAACCTCAACGTCCTGAAGGGCATCCTCGAAACCCGATGAACGCCCTCCCTGTCACCGACGACCCGCGCTCACAGCCAGCCAGCGAAGAAAGGACGACATCGGAAGCGTCAACTCCCTCATCCCGCGGAAGTTCTTGACGCTCAACTGCGATATGCGCAAGACCGGCTACCTCACCGTCTGTTGCTCTGTGCGCCGTGCCCGAGTTCGCATGCCCACAAATTCGTCCAGCAGTCCCGGCCGAGCGGGAGGACCTGAGTCCGGCCGACGGGCCCACCGCTGACTCCCGGCTCCGGCAGGTCATCGGCGTCGGCTCCGCGATGCGGCCGCTTTTGCGCAGGCGTTGCTATGTCGGGTCGGCGAGGCCGCTGCGGGGGCGAAGACGACGAGTTGGGCGCGGTCGCGGGCGCCGATCTTGACCATGGCGCGATTGGCGTGCGTCTTGACCGTCGCGGGTTTGAGGACAAGGTGGCGGCGATCTCGTCGTTGGACTGTGCGGGTGCCGATGAATCGTCGGGCCGGAACGCGGGACACCGCGTGTGACCTGCGGAAACGACCCACCCTAGAGACGCGCCCTCCAGGCGGTCGCAGCAATGTCCCCGCAGGTCAGGCCTAACTTTCGGCCCTCCAGGCCGCCGACTTGTGTCGGACCCCGGCGACTCGGCCCGCCGCGGAGCT
This sequence comes from Streptacidiphilus sp. MAP12-20, assembly GCF_041262525.1. Lineage (NCBI taxonomy): Bacteria > Bacillati > Actinomycetota > Actinomycetes > Kitasatosporales > Streptomycetaceae > Streptacidiphilus > Streptacidiphilus sp. MAP12-20. The sequence goes on along the minus strand of NZ_JBGCCK010000010.1, from coordinate 186,422 downwards.
ACACCGCGTTTGACCCACTGGAGCCAGGCTTTCCGTCCGTGCAGATCGTCACACGCCGCGCTCATTCTCGATCTGCTCAAGGGATTTGCCGGACGTGTCTGGCATGAAGTTGAAGCCTGTCACTGCGCTGATCATCAGGAACAGCGCCAGCAGCCCGCTCAGCGGCCTGATGCCGCGGTGGTGTTCGTCTCGGTGAAGCGGCCGAGCAGGGCGCGGGCCTGTCGTCGACTGGTGACGTGGTGCACGGTCGCGTCGCCCGCGTGCGACTGGATGAGCTGTGTCACGCGCGGGGCCATCGTCGTGCGGTACTGCCACACGTAGCGCAGGAACGACCAGGTGATCCGGTCGTAGACGCCGGTTGCGTCGTTCTGGCCTCCGCCGTACCGCAGACGGCGCTGGGCGATCCCCCACAGGCAGACCCGTGCGGTCAGATCCAGGAAGATCACGGTATCGGCGCGGGCGAGCCGGATCGGCAGCGTCCCCGCGTAGTTCCCTTCGATCACCCAGGCCGGCGCGGAGACCAGTTCCTCTTGGATCGCGGCGAACTTCTCCTTGTCCAGCGCGTTCCAGCCGTCGTCGTAGTACACGGCGTCCAGGTGCGTGACCGGAGCGTCGACGAGTTCCCCGAGCTGCTTCGACAACCACGTCTTGCCGCTGCCGCCGCAGCCGATGAGGGCGATTCGTTTCACGGTTACGGACGCTACCGAGACGGGTGGGTGGGATGAGGTGGGAAACCACCATCTTCCCCCCAATCGACGCAAGGTGGTGTTGATCGTTTCGATTTGCCGAGACAAGCGAACGGTTAAGTACGGGCAGATCCTCGTCGACGGCTCCGGCCGCACCCTGTATCTTCTGACCGCGGACTCGGGCATGAAGTCGACGTGCTACGGCACCTGCGCCTCGATATGGCCGCCGGATGTGACGACCGGGACCCCGGCCAGCAGCGGTCTGACCGCCTCGATGGTCGGCACGACCGCACGCACCGACCACACGATGCAGGACGCCTACCACGGTCACCCCCTCTATACTTTCACCCACGACACCAAGGCCGGTGACGTGAACGGCGAGGGCCTCACGACGTTCGGCGGCACCTGGTACGTGGTCGGCGTCGACGGAAACGCGATCACCAGCGCCCCGGCGGCCCCCGCCCCGAGCACCTCCGGCGGCCACAAGTACTGATTCCGGCGTCGCGAACACCCGGGACGGCACGGTGCACGGGTCGGGACCTCAGTGGGCATCGTGCGGCCGGCCGCGGGTCGCAGGACGGGGCGCCCCGCGACTCTGCCCCGGCCGACACCATCCAGCCCCCAGCGCCCTCTCTATGGGCACCACGCGGCGCGTGGCCAGGACGTCTCCCCGCAGCGGACCGTTGACGGACAGCCCCGGGGTCCGAAGCACGGCGGAGGGCCCCGGGCTCCCGCACGGGCCGCTCGCCGCTGGTGTCAGGCGAGTTGGTTGACGACGGCCGTGAAGACGGCGGGGAGGCGGGCCGCTGCCGGAACGATGGCGGAGGCCAGGCGGGGCCGGTGACGGGCCCACAGCAGGGTCTCGGTGAGCAGGCGGTGGCGGCGTGAGACGCGGCGCCACGCGTGTTCGTACGCCTGCGGGCGTTCGGCGCGGACGCAGTGCACCAGTTCGGCGGCGGAAGCCAGGGCCAGCGATACGCCCTCCCCGGTGAGAGCGTCGATGTAGCCCGCCGCGTCGCCGACCAACAGCACCCGTCCGGCCACGCGGCAGCGGACGAGCTGACGCAAGGGGCCGGCCCCCCGGACCGCCGTGGCAGCTGTCGGGGGCAGCCGCCGGGCCAGGGCCGGGAACTGCGCCAAGTGCGTCTCGAACGGGCCACGCTCGGAGGTCAGCACGGCGACGCCGACGAGGTTGCGGGCCAGCGGGGTGACGTAGGCCTCGGCCCGTGGTGACCAGTGCACCTCGACGCAGTCGGTCCAGGGCCGAACCGCGAAGTGACGGCGCAGCCCGTACCTCGGCGGCCTCGGGTCGGGCCGGTCCAGGGCGAGCTGACGTCTGATCGGTGAGTGCAGGCCGTCCGCGGCGGCCAGGTAGCGGGCGGTGATTCCGGCGGCGGAGACCCCGGAGTGCTCCTGCCGGACGGCGCCTACCCGCAGCGGGAGGACTGGCACGCCGAGCTCCGCGGCGCGGCGGGCCAGGGCAGCGTGCAGGTCGGTGCGCCGCACCCCCCGGCCGGATTCGCCCTGGAAGAGGGCCTGGGCGCTGCGGAGGTGGTCGAGGTAGCGGATGCCCCGGATGGGCTGTCCCTCGATCGCGATGCCGAGATCCGCCAGGGCGTGGACGGCTCCCGGCATCAGTCCCTCGCCGCACGCCTTGTCGATGGGGGCGGGGCGCGGCTCGGCGACGGCGACGTCGAGTCCGGCTCGGGCGGCGTGGATCGCTGTGGCGAGTCCGGCGGGGCCGCCACCGACGACCAGCAGGTCGATCACAGCCCGGCCGGTGCCGCTGGTGCGGCCGGTTCGGCGGCCGGCGGGGCCGACCCGGCGAGCGCCGCGTTCTCGCAGCGCACGCGGGTGGCCAGCAGCGGCAGATTGAGGGCGGTGAAGCCGGTGGCGGAGAGCCAGTTGGAGTGCACCAGCGGGAGCGCCGCTCCCTCGACGATGACGGCCGCGTAGTTGGGGTGGCTCAGCCAGCGGTAGGGGCCGCCGGTGACCAGGGGCAGTCCGGGGACCACGATGACCCGGGTGTTCCAGCGCGGTCCGAGGGTGGTGATGCACCACCAGCGCAGCGCCTGGGCGGCGACGGTCAGGACCAGCATCGGCCAGCCGAGCGCGGGCAGGAACGGGCGGTGGCCGAGGCCGGTCTCCAGCAGACAGCCGGCCAGCAGTGCGGTGTGCAGGGCGACCATCACCGGGTAGTGGCCGCGCCCGTACTCCACCCCGCCGTGGCGATCGCTCCAGGCGGCGTTGCGGCGCGCGGTAACAAGTTCGGCCAGGCGTTCGAGGGCGACCAGGAGGACGAGAGCAGTGTAGGGGTCGAGGGTGGGCATGTGGCGGCTACCAGCGGAGGAGGACGAGTTCGGTGCTGAATCCGGGGCCCATCGCCAGCAGCAGGCCCGGCGTCCCCGGCGGGGGCGGTCGCAGCGCGAGCGTGTCGCGCAGCACGTGCAGAACGGAGGCCGAGGAGAGGTTGCCGACCTCGGCCAGCGAACGCCAGGTCAGCTCCAGCGCGCGGGCCGGGAGCGCCAGCGCCTCGCGGACCGCGTCCAGGACCTTGGGGCCGCCGGGATGGCAGACCCAGGCCGTCACGTCCTCGGTCTTCAGGTCGTGGTCGGCGAGGAACGCGCGGACCTCCTCCCCGAGGTGGGTGCGGACCAGGTCCGGCAGGTCGGCGCCGAGGACGATGCGGAAGCCGCTGTCGCTGATGTCCCAGCCCAGCATCCGTTCCGTGCCGGGGTAGAGGTGGCTGCGTGTCGCGACCACGGTGGGGGCGGGGCGGGGTCGGGTGTGGGCGCGGTCGCGGCCGACGGCCAGCAGGGCGGCGGCGCCGTCGCCGAACAGGGCGCTGGCCACCAGGTTCTGCGGAGAGGCGTCAGCGCGCTGCAGGGTCAGTGAGCACAGTTCGACCGAGAGCAGCAGGGCGACGTGGTCGGGGCGGCCTTCGAGGTAGTCGTGCAGCCGGGCGATCCCGGCGGCGCCGCCGACGCAGCCGAGCCCGAAGCTGGGGACCCGCTTCACGTCCGGCCGCAGTCCCAGACGTCCTGCCAGGCGCGCCTCGATCGAGGGCGCGGCGATGCCGGTGACCGAGGTCGAGACGACCAGGTCGATGTCCTCGGGTCGCAGCGTCGCCTGCGCAAGCGCGCCGCGTACGGCCTGCTCCGCGAGAGGGAGAGCGAGCTCGATGAAGGCGTCGTTGGCCGCGCCGAAGCCGCTCAGCGAGCCGTATCGCTCCAGCGGCAGCGCCAGATGGCGTCCCTGCACGCGAGAGGTCGCGTGCAGCCGCTCCAGCACCCCCCGGTCGCCGTCCGGTGGCAGGAGTATGGCCGCGAGGGCCTCGGTGATGTCGCTCTGCTCGTAGCGGTGCTCGGGGAGTACGCCATGCACAGCGACGATTCGCGTCATGACGCCAGCATAGTGAGAAAGTGACTAACTATCATGAATCAGTCATCACTGGCGTTTCCGGGCGTAGCATGACAGCGTGCTCAGCAAGGTCGGCAAGGTCGGCAAGGTCAGCAGTCTCGGCGAAGAGAGCGCGAAAGGCCCGGCGCCTCGGGCGCGGACCGTCGCGCCCGTGCTCGGACTGCTGCTGGCCGCTCACCCCGCGCCGGCGGGCGCCGTCACGGCCCTGAGTACCGCGCTCGCCGCGGCCTCCGGGCGCGACCTGCGCGGCTGCCTGCTGGTCGCGCTGGCCGTACTCGCCGGGCAGCTCTCGGTCGGCTGGAGCAACGACTGCATCGACCTGCGCCGTGACCTGGACGCGGAGCGCCGGGACAAGCCGCTGGCCTCCGGCACGGTGCGAGCCCACGTGGTGGCGACCGCCGCCGGGGGCGCCCTGGCGCTCTGCGTCCCGCTCTCCCTGGCCAGCGGCGTCCTCGCCGGATCGGCCCATCTGATCGGGGTCGCGGCCGCCTGGACGTACAACCTCGGGGTCAAGGCGACGTTGTTCTCCTGGCTGCCCTATGCCATCGGCTTCGGGCTCCTGCCCGCGTTCGTCGTGCTCGGTCTGCCGGGCCATCCCTGGCCCCCGCTCTGGCTCGTGGCGGCGGGCGCCCTGCTGGGCGTGGGCGCCCACGTCACCAACGTCCTGCCCGACATCGACACCGATCTGGCCGCGGGCATTCGCGGCCTGCCTCAGCGCCTCGGTCGAAAACGCTCCGGCGTGGCGGCGGCTGTCGCCCTGCTCGGGGCGTCCAGCGTGCTGTTCCTGGGTCCCCCGGGCCCGCAGGGCCTCACCGGTCGACTGGGACTGGCCGTCACCGCGGCCCTGGCCCTGGCGGTCGCCCTTCCTGCCGCCCTGCCCACCGTCGGCAATCCCCGCAGTCGTCTCCCCTTCCTGGCCACCCTCGGCCTGGCCGGCGTCGACGCCACCCTGCTCGTGCTGCGCGGCAGCCACCTCGCCTGACGCACCAGCCGCGGGCAGGCAACCACCGGCTCTCCATCGACACGAGAAGGACGAGTCCATCAATGAGGACTCGCCAGCGAACCGCCGCGTCGCTACCCCGCTTGCCGTCCATCAGTGCGGAAGACTCCGTCACCCTCGGCGGCGGAACCAGCTCCGGGCAAGGAGCACCCGCCCGGACACGACGGTCACCGCTCGCAATACCGCGTAGCCGGGTGCCCGGTCATCATGGAACCGGGCGAACCCCGGTCCCCTGCGCGATCCACACCCCGCCCAGCACCACCAGAACGGCTCCGATGATCCGCAGGATCCACATGTCGCACCCTTCGGCATGGAAACGCCTGCCACCCCGGCACGTTCTACCGCCTCCAGCGCGGCGGGGTGGCCAGAGGTTCACGAAAGCTCGCGGGCGTCTGACGCCTCGGATTCCTGTGCCGCCAGAGGGCCCCAGTCTGTCGACCGCTTAATCCCGCATGCCGGGTACCTCCGGGTCCGGCCGCGCTCCTTGGTCAGGCAACCTGGTCGCAGTAGTCGATGAAGGTGCGAAGCCTGGTGGCGAACCGCCTGGGGTCGACGAGGTGGACGAAGTGCCCGTCACCCACCCACTCCTCGATCTGCGCGTCCGGCATGCGGTCGAGCCGCTCGCGCTCGCCGTCGGTGGCGGGCCGGCCGAACACTGCGAGGCAGGGGATCTGGATCCTGGCCGCGCTTTCGTCAATCCGGGCCTGCAGCTCGGCCGGATCGGTCGTCAGGACCTCATCCCAGTATCCGAGCACGACGTCCTGGTCGACGTTGTGCGTGTCCAGCACGAGCGTGCGGGCGGGTTCGGGGATGCGGTCGAGCCCGAGGCTGTTCTCGAAGTTCGGCCAGACCTGGTCGAAGGCGGGGCCGTGCAGCATCGGTGCGATCTGGTGGAGCATCTGGGCGAAGGGGAGGACCTCCGTCGCCTGGTCCACCAGGACGATGCCGCGCGCCGGGTACGTGGACGCGTAGAGACCAGCGATCGCGGCGGCCATGGAGTGCCCGACGACGACCGGGCGTGCGATGTCCAGCGACTCCAGAAGCCGGTGGATCTGCTCGACGACGTCCGCCAGCCGGGTCGCCCGGCCGCCGCTGCCGCCGTGCCCCGGGAGGTCGATCGCGATGCTCGTGAAGGAGCCGCCCAGCCCCTCGATGACCGGCCGCCACGTGCGGCGGTCGAAGGTCAGCCCGTGCAGGAGCACGACGGGCGTGCCCGTTCCCTCGATGTCGTAGGCCAGGCCGGTCTTCAGGTCGGTCGCGGTTGCCATGATGCACCTCCTCGGAGATGTCTCATCGCGATGAGACGAGGCCGCCTCGATTTCGCGACAATGTTTCGTTTCTTTGTAACGTAATAGTGTTCCGCTATGCTGTCAAGGTGGGACGCAAGCGTGTGCACAACGAGGAGACAGCCGAGGCGCTGCTGGGCGCGGCGGAGCGGATCCTGGAGGCCGAGGGTCTGGAGGCGCTGACCGTGCGCCGGGTCGCCGACGAGGTGGGGGCCACGACACGGGCCGTCTACACCAGCCTGGGCTCCAAGGACGCCCTGCTCGCCGGTTTGGGCGTGCGGGGGTTCGCGCTGCTCGCGGCGAAAGTCGCGGCACTGCCCAGGACCGAAGATCCCGCTGCGGACCTTATTGTGGCCGCGGTATCGGGATTCCGGGCATGGGCGCTGGCCCATCCCGCGCTCTTCCAGGTCACCTTCCAGCAGCGGGCCACCGCCTCCCCGGAGGTCAGCAAGCGCTTCGAACCGGCCAGGGTGGGGGCTCTGGAGACTCTCCTCGAGCGGATCCGGCGACTTCGGGACTCCGGTGGTGCGGGGGGCCGGACGCTTCAGGAAGCCGCCTGGCAGTTCAGTAGCCTGTGCGAGGGACTCGCCGCGCTGGACCTCCGGCTTGCCGCGTCGGGCCTTGAGCCAGACAGCGCGCCGATCTGGGCGGACGCGGTCAGCGCACTGATCGCAGGATGGCAATCGACAAGCAGAACCTGACCGCCCCAATCCGCACAACGCGCCGCTGAACCCAGGCGACCCACCACTAGATCCGGCCCAGGCGGTCAAGAAGTGGCTACCGGAGCACCCCCGCTTCGAGATGCACTCCGCCGAGCTCCCGCTTCGTCGGCTCGACCGAGGGGGCTTCTGTTCCACCTGGCGAGGTGACCCTCGCACTCGAAGAGTGGCGGAAGTTCTGGAACGCGGACGCAGAATCGTTCAGGTGGACCAAGACCGCCGACCAGATCATCGAGGCCATAGGACGCTACTGTCGAAGCCGCGCGACCTGGTGAGGTGGATGGCGGGCCAACCGCTCACTGATCACTGTTGATCGACGGCCAGCCATCGCGCAGCACGTCGTCGAGATCACCGAGCTCAGCGGTATCGGCCTCAGCCAGGTAGTCGACCTGGCCGTCCTGATCTCCCACGACATAGAGATCGTCATCGTCGAGGTCGGGGTTCTGCGGGGTGATGCCGTTCTGCGGCACGGTGCGCTCCTTCTCGCGGGGAATGGGTGCGCGCTCAGCTCAGCAGCGCATGAAGGAGGCCGCGCGCCGTCGCGTCCGATCGGGTGGGTAACTGACCGTCGCGGGGACGGGCGCACCGTTGATCGCGTGCGCCAGGCGTGGGCGCTGGAGGTGCGCTCCGCCGCCCGGTGGACCCTGCGACGCTCCCTGGCCGTCCTCGTCGTTGTTGAGGATGTGACCATTGGGACCGGGGCCCCGGCGCCTTCACACGGGCGGTCTGGCGAGACGCCGCTGTACGAGCAGACTGCGGAGCTGTGGGTAGCGCTCGGCCGTACGGTGCCGGGGCTCCCCGATCCCGAGTGGGAACGTCTCGTCGGAGGCGGTGCGGGGCGTCGACGCCGTCGTGTTGTACAGCTACCGCGCCAGGGGGCCGCCTGATCGCGATTTCCGGGGCTTCGCTGATGGATGATGCTCCTACATCGACCCGACGGAACGCCGATGAGCCGAGATCGGCGAACGACGGTCGGCTACCGGCGCTGCGGTTGACCGGCCTACACGAGGCGTTCGGAGCGGTAGTCCTGTCGGGAGGGGGCGGCGTTGTCACCTCCTGTCTGTCCGGGCGATCAGGTGTGGCCGTCCCCTGACTCGATGAGTTTGCCGTTCTTCGACAGGTCCGGGTCGGTGCAGGCGGAGAGGTTGAAACAGCAGGGCCGTCTCTTCCCGTTCTGCATCTTCGAGATGCTCACGTCGACGCGTCGTCTGCGCGTGTCAGGGTTCCTTGTGGCGTTGACCCAGCGCACCCATTCCCAACGCGCCATCGGGGTGATCTCGTTCCAGAGGCTCTGGATCTGCAGCGGTGCGGTTGCCAGAGCTGTCGCAAGATCCGGGGGAATGCCCGGCTCTGACCAATCCGCAGTCATCTCGATGTCGACCGTCGCGGTGTCACCCGCGCTGATGCCGGCAGCGCGTTGCAGCGCGTCATCGACCCTCATCCAGTGGCCGAGATTTCCGTCTGGTTCGAGCACCGTCTGGAACTCGATGCCGTTGATCATCGAGTGACTCACGTTGTCACTGTACAGCGGGAGTTCCTTGACTCAGCCGGGCCGTGATCAACTGGGGCGAAGTGGCGTTGCACATCGGCAGGGGCCGTCGCGACCGGCTCGACGGTCTGTGACTGGCAGCGAGCGCTAGCTGGGCTGGGGTTGCGGCTGCCCTGCGGCCTCGGGTGCCCTGGGGGGAAGCTGCGCTCCCGGTTCAGACCAGCCCGGTTTCGTAGGCGAAGACGACAAGCTGAGCGCGGTCGCGTGCGCGGATCTTGGTCATGGCGTGGGAGACGTGGGTCTTGGCCGTCGCGGGGGAGATGACCAGCTCGGCGGCGATCTCCTCGTTGGACAGTCCCCGTCCGACCAGGGCGACGACCTCGCGTTCGCGTTCCGTCAGCGCGGTTCCCGCGGCCGTGAGCCCGGGCGGCAGTGTGGTGCCGCGCCGGGTGAAGGTGCCGATCAGGCGGCGGGTGACGCTGGGGGAGAGCAGGGCCTCGCCTGCGGCTACGACGCGGACGGCGCGGCGCAGTTCGTCCGGGTCGAGGTCCTTGAGCAGGAAGCCGCTGGCGCCGGCGCGCAGTGCGCGGTGGATGTACTCGTCGAGCTCGAAGGTGGTCACCACCACGACTCGGGTGCCGGCCAGGGCCGGGTCCGCGGCGATGCGCTCGGTGGCGGCGATGCCGTCCAGCAGCGGCATGCGAACGTCCATCAGCACCACGTCTGGCCGCAACCGCCCGGCCTGCGTGACGGCGTCAAGTCCGTCGACGGCCTCGCCGACCACCTCGATGTCCTCGGCGCGGTGCAGCAGTGAGCGGAATCCGGCGCGGACCAGGGCCTGGTCGTCGGCGATCAGGACGCGGATCACAAGGTCTCCCAGGGTAGTTCGGCGCGGACCAGCCAGCCGCCGCCGGTCCCGGGTCCGGCCTGGACCCGGCCGCCCAGCGATTCGGCGCGTTCCTTCATGCCCAGCAGTCCGAAGCCGTCCCCTGAGCCCGTCGCGGCGACGCCCGTGCCGTCGTCCACGACCAGGAGCAGGAGCGCGTCGCGTTCCCGCGCCACGGTGACCGTCGCCTGCCTGGCGCCGGCATGGCGCAGAGTGTTGGTCAGTGCCTCCTGGGTGATGCGGTAGGCGGTCAGCTGCACCAGCGGTGTCAGCATCAGCGCCGCCTCCGGCAGGCGAAGCTCGACCGTCAGACCGCTGTCGAGGAACTGGTCCGCGAGTTCGGCGAGTTGACCGAGCCCGGGTTGCGGGCGCCCGTCCGCCTCCGCTGCCCGGCCGCGCAACAGGTCGAGCGCTGCGCGCAGTTCCGGCATGGCCTGCCGCGCGGCGCCGCGGACCAGCAGCATCGCCTCACGTGCTTCGCCGGTGTCCGGCGGCGCCGCGTCGAGGGCGTCGAGGGCGACGTTGCTCTGGATCGCGACGACGGAGATGGTGTGCGCGAGCACGTCGTGCAGCTCGCGTGCGATCCGCAGGCGCTCCTCGGCGAGGCGGCGGCCCAGCCGTTCCTCCGCCGCGGCCGCCTCCTCGCGGACCAGGGCCTCGTGCTCCAGTCGGCGCCGGCGTGCCGAGTGGGCGACGACGGCGGTGGCGCCGTAGGAGAGCGCGGGCATCGAGACGTCCAGGGCGTACCAGTTCAGGGAGTTGGGAGGCAGGGTTGGCAGCAGCCACACGAGGCCCGCGGCCAGCAGCCCCAGCAGTAGTCCGTGGTGTGGCGTGTAGAGGCCGAGCGCGGCGCAGGCGACGAAGGCCAGCACGGCCGGGGCGAGCCCTGGATACCCGGTGGCGTGGTAGCCGGCCACAAAGGCCAGGCAGAGCGCCGCCGCCGGGATCGGCAGGCGTCGACGCCACAACAGCGGCACGGCAGCGGCAAGGACGAAGAGGTAGGCTCCCGGCGCCCACGGGTAGGTGCGGGTGGTGTAGTGCAGCTCGGCCCAGACGCCGAAGCAGGCGAAGGCCGCGACCGGCCCGACGACCGCCACGTCCGCCACACTCGGTGCAGTCGACGTGGCGGCCGCCGGGCCGAGGGCGCGGTTCCAGGCGTTGAGCACGGTGGCAGCGTAGGCGGTCATCCGCTGGTCGCGGCAGAGGCCGCGCCGGTTCGGCCCGGCCGGTGCCGCCGGCCCTGGGCCAGGACGGCCAGCCCGGCGAAGCCCATGCACCAAGCTGCCAGGACCGCCACGTCAGCCCAGGTCGGCGCATGCCCGGCGGCGATCCGCCAGCCGAGGTCGGCGAGCCGGTAGGTCGGCAGCGCGTGAGCGACCTGCTGCAACGCAGGGGAGAGTTGGGCGGGCGGCACCCACAATCCGCCCAGCGCGGACGTGGCCATGTAGAGGCCGTAGCTCAGCGGAAATGAGGCCTCCGGGCCGACCAGGAGCCCGACGACCACGCCCAGCAGCGCGAACGGCAGGCTGCCCAGCCACATCGCAGGCAGCAGCGCCGCCCATTGCCACGCCTCCAGCCGGACACCCTTGGCCACCACGGCGGTGGCGCAGACCAGCACCAGCGCGGGCAGGGCCACCGCCAGCCCGGCAGCGATCTTCGCGGTAAGCAGCTGACGCGCGGTCACCGGCATCGCCCGCAACTGCCCGAGCCAGCCGCTGCTGCGCTCGTGCGCGAGCCGTGGCCCGGTCGCGGACAATGCGCCCCAGATCGCGCCGTAGGCGGCCATCGCCACCATGATCTCGACGGTGCCCTTGAGCTCGCCGGGCCGCGTCGGGCCGCCGCCGAAGACGGTCGCGAAGAGCAGGTAGAAGCCGATCGGGGCGATGACGGCGAGGGCGAGGTAGCGCGGGTCGCGTAGCATCCGCAGGCATTCGAGTCGGAACAGGTGGAGCGTCATCGGACGTGCGCCTCCTCGGGAACAGCTGTCGCGGTCTCAGCGGAACCGGTCAGCGCCAGGAACGAGTCGTCCAGGCTCGGGGGAGTGACCCGCAGGTCGCTCCAGTCGACGTCGCACGCCGCAAGTCGGCGCACCACCTCGTCAGGTGCCCCGGTCCGGATCGTTGCCCAGCCGTGCTCGCGCGTGACCTCACCAGGCAGCGGCGGCAGCGGCGCTTGCTCGGGAAGACGGAACCGCACCACCGCACGCCCACCGGCCTCCCGGATCCGCGCGGGCGTCCCGTCGGCGGCGATCCGGCCGCGCGCCAGGACGACCACCCGCTCGGCGTTCTCCTCCACCTCGTCCAGGTAGTGGGTCGCGAACACGATGGTCCGGCCGGCGGCGGCGCAGTTGCGCATCGCCGCCCAGAACTCGCGGCGCCCCTGCACGTCCAGCGCCCGAGTCGGCTCGTCCAAGAGCATCGTGTCGACGCCCGCGACGGCGACCAGGGCGAACTTCAGCCGCTGCACCTGGCCCCCCGACATCCGCTCGACCCGGCGCCGCGCCACCTCGCGCAGCCCCGCCAGCTCCAGCGCCTCCTCCACCCGCAGCGGGGCGGGATACATCCGCCGGGCCAGGCCCACCAGCTCCGCCGCCGTCACACCGGGCATCAGCCCGCTGTCCTGCAGCATCGCCGCGATCCGGCCCTCCACCACGGCCTGCCGCGGCGCCCGGCCGCCGACGCTGACGGTGCCTGCGTCCGGCGCCAGCAGGCCCATCAGCATCGCCACCGTGGTGCTCTTTCCCGCGCCGTTCGCGCCCAGCAGTGCGACGGTGGCGCCCCGCCCGATCTCCAGGCTGAGCGCCGCAACGGCGGTCAGCTCCCCGAAACGCTTCGTTGCCCTGTCCAGGACGATGGCGGTCTCCATGCCCTGATCGTCCGCCGGGACCGGCCCCTGCCGCGTCGGACACCGGATGCGTCCAGGGCACGCCCGCCTACTCCCGGGGATGTAGGTGCAAAGCCAGTCGCCGACTCTCCGGGGGCCGCTCGGGCGCGTGGAACGACTCGAGCGGCCCCCAGGGAAGCCACGCGCCACGGAGGGGTCACTCGTGCTCGGCCGGCGCCGAGGCGCATCCCCCGGATGGCGCGAGAGGCCGGGGGCGGGCGTGGGGCCCGCCCCCGGCCTCGTTCAGGTGTGGATCTTCAGGAGACCGGTTGCCGAAAGGTTGTCGGTCGCCTGGTCAGTGCAGGATCGCGTGGGAGATGGCGCAGTTGTTGGTGTCGTTGGACCAGCTGGCCTGCTCGGCGTAGGTGCCGAAGGTGCCGAAGGAGATGTTGGCGGCGCCGCCGGAGGTGCCGGGGGAGAGCCAGGCGCACTCGTCGGAGTTCTCCTGGCCCTGGTAGGAGCTGCCGGTGTTGTTGGTCCAGCCGCCGGCCGGGTTCTGGTCGGACATCGTCTCGTGCCACTCGTGACCGAGGGTCATGGTGTAGCCGTCGAGGGTGCCGGGGGAGTTGACGAAGCCGACACCGCAGCTGGCGCCGAGGTCCATGTTGTAGGGCTGGTTGGAGAAGGCTATGTCGCCGTAGGGCGAGGTGACCGCGCCGCCGGTGAGTGTGGTGTCACCGTTGTAGTCGTGCCAGGCGCAGTAGCCGGTGAGCGGGTTCTGGTAGTCGTCCGGGTTCACACCGTGGGGCGACAGGACCACGTAGTAGGCGTCGCGGTTGGAGGCGGCGGTGGTGTTGCCGAAGTGGGCTGCCGCGTTGACGGCCTCCACGCCCAGCTGGTGGCCTGAGGCCTTGGTCGGCGAGGCCTTGGAGTTGTCGTACCAGACGCCGGCCAGGACGCCACCGGCCTGGTAGGGGATGAAGTTGGCGTTGCTCGGGCAGCTCGTCGCGCCGGCCGTGACGTTCGGGCCGTCGCACCACTGGGTCAGGTCCGCCGACCAGGTCTCGCTGTTGGTGCCGATGCCCTTGAACATCTGCTGGGCAGCGGAGGCGGCGTGGTCCGGGTCCTTGGTGAACGTCGCATTGCCCTTGGAGTCGGTGCCCTTGGTGCCCCACTGGGTGCCGTAGAAGACCAGGTAGACCTTGGAGTGGCCGCTCTGCACGCCGATCCCGTCGATGCCGCCGCCGTAGGACAGCGTCTCGGGTCCGGTGGCCAGCGCGGCGGCGTGGGTCTTCGCCCACCCCTGCATCTTGGCGTTCTGGGCGCGGGTGGGGATCGCCCCGTGGCGGTAGGGGTGCTGGTACGTCGGGCTGTAGGGGTTCGCCTGCGGCGCGGTGTGCGAGGCGCTCGCCGCCACGGCCTGGGACTGCGCCGCGAGCACGGCACCGGTGATCAGGGTCAGCGAGGCGAGTCCGGTCAGGAGCTTGTGGCTCGCACCGCGCTGGTGGGGGTGACCCATGGAAGGTTGATCCTCTCTGCGTTCCACGCCGTCCCCGGACGGAGACGGCGCATGTCTGCCAGGGCGATCCGCGCGACGGGGTTGCCGCACGAGGGACCGCGAACTGGCGTGCTGGGAAACGTGCTTGAGGGAGTACCGGCAGAACGGACGAGCGGTGCACCACTGGCCGTGGTGTAGCGAAGCAGACTTGTTGAAAGTTGGTCAATACCTCGTGCGAAGTCAAAGGTTCCGTTAACCGGCTTGGAACCGCCCGGAAACGGAGGTGATCATGGCGAACCGCATGCCGCTTCCAGGGCGGGAGACGGAGAGACTGCCAAAGCGACTGCGCAGCACCCGGTCCGTCAGTTGCTCAGGCATCCAAGGCGCCTTGGCGACGATGGCACGTGGCCCACTGGTCGCCGTCGATGCGTGCCGGACAGCAGCGTGGGCGGTGTCGACGATCTGGGAGCGGGCCATGTGTTTGCGCTCACATTTGTGTTGCAACGATTCTTGACGCGACCTCCCCCCGGGTCCATAGTCTTCGTTGCGGCGCCGCGCAGCCCCCTTTGATTCTGGACAGCGGGGCGTTTTTTCTGGGTCAGATTGTTAGCGCTAACAATTCAGTGGTGACGCGCGCAGGCAGGTGCTGTGCCGCGCGGCCCTGAAGGCCGCCTCTGTGGTGCCCGCTTCCAGGCGCGGGCACGCGACTGTTCCGAGCGTTCCGTCTCTTCCCACCCGATGAGTGAAGGAGCTCGCACATGATTGTTCGATCGTCGATGCGTATAGCCAGGCGTGTACTTGTGGCGACGGGGGCGAGTCTCGCGCTCGCCGCCGCTGTCCTCACCGGCACGGCAACGTCGTCGCACGCTGCCACGCAGGAGCCGTGCGACATCTACGCCGCCGGCGGCACGCCGTGTGCCGCCGCGCACAGCACCACCCGAGCGTTGTACGCCGCGTACAACGGCTCGCTCTACCAGGTACGCCGCTCCTCGGACAACGCCACGTTGAGCATCGGGGTGCTCAGCGCGGGCGGGTACGCGAACGCCGCCGCGCAGGACTCGTTCTGCTCCGGCACGACCTGCGTCATCACCGTGATATACGACCAGTCTGGGCACGGTAACAACCTGACCGACGCCCCCGCCGGAGGCGCGGCCGGTGGCCCCGACGCCCTCGCGAACGCGACCGCGGCCCCGACCACCCTCAACGGCCACAAGGCCTACGGGGTCTACGTGGCCGGCGGCGTCGGCTACCGCGACGACTCCACCTCGGGCATCGCCACCGGCGACAATCCGGAGAGCGAATACGCCATCTTCGACGGCACGCACTACAACGGCGGCTGCTGCTTCGACTACGGCAACGCCGAGACGAACAACAACGACGACGGCAACGGCACCATGGAAGCCATCTACTTCGGCAACAGCACGGTCTGGGGATCCGGCGCCGGCAGCGGCCCGTGGGTCATGGCGGACATGGAGAACGGTCTGTACTCCGGGCGCAACGCGGGCTACAACTCCAACGACCCGACCGTCAACTACCGGTACACCACCGCCATGATCGAAGGCGGCGCGAACCAGTGGGCGATCCTGGCCGGCAATGCGCAGTCCGGCGGCCTCTCGACGGAATACAGCGGCGCGCGCCCCAACGTCTCAGGCTACAACCCGATGCGCAAGCAGGGCGCGATCATCCTCGGCATCGGCGGCGACAACAGCAAGAGCTCGTCCGGCACCTTCTACGAGGGCGTGATGACCTCCGGCTACGCGTCCGCGTCCACCGAGAGCGCGGTCCAGGCCAACATCGTCGCCGCCGGCTACGGCACCGGCTCCAGCAGCGGGAGCAGCACCGGCCCTCTGAACGCGGTGGGTGCGGGCAAGTGCCTCGACGACCCGAACTCGACCACCACCCTCGGCACCCAGCAGCAGATCTACACCTGCAGCGGCGCGGCGAACCAGACCTGGACACACACCTCCTCCGGTCAGCTGACCCTCACCGTCTCCGGCACCACCCTGTGCTTGGACGCCAGCGGCCAGGGCACCACCGCGGGAACGAAGGTCGACGTCTATTCGTGCAACGGCCAGGCCAACCAGCAGTGGAACCTCAACTCCAACGGCACCGTCACCGGAGTTCAATCAGGCCTCTGCCTGGACGTGACCGGCGCTTCCAAAGCCAACGGAGCCCTGGTCGAACTATGGACCTGCAACGGCGGATCCAATCAGCAGTGGACCCTCTGACAACTATTGGCGCGCAGTGGTCCACTGAGCTACTGGAGTGCGCGGGAACCTGAACCGACGTACCTTCAATACCCTGATGGCCGGTGCTGCCACGGCTCTCGTGCTTCCGAGCGGTGCCGCGTACGCCGCAGACGCGCCCGAGGCCGCAGGCAGCCAGGTGAACGCACTCCGTGACGTTCGACAAGTACTCGCTCATCGTCGACGGTCGCAGGGTCGTGCTGTGGTCGGGCGAAGATCGCATCCGGCCTATCGCTGACGTGCTATGGAGAGGGCAGCGCCCAGGAGCTCCCCGATCATCTTCGCCACGCCCGGCGTCCGGGACTTCGCCGAACAGGTCGACGAAAGGTGGCCGCCAGCATTCAGGCGCCCGCCGCTAGGGCGGCCGCACGGTCAGCCGTAGATCGTGCGGCCGTGCGTGGCGGAGGGGCGGTGGGACCGATGTGAGCGGGGCCGTATCGGCGCCGCCACCGTGGGAGCCACCGCGATCGGGATCGGAGTCGGTGGGGAGTCGGGGCGCGGTTTTCGCCGCTGGCGGTGACGGTTCGGGCAGGGCGCGCGGGGTGGCGTTCCCGAACCGTGACCGGCGAGCGTGCGCCTACATCGGTTTGGGGTTGATGACGGCGAAGATCGCCCCCTGGGGGTCGGCGAGGACGGCCATGCGTCCCGCCATCATGTCGAACGGGGGGACCAGCGCCTTGCCGCCGTTCCTGGTCAGGGTGTCGACGATGGTGTCGGTGCTGTCGGCGGCGAAGTAGGTCAGCCAGTGGGCCGGGGTGCCGGCCGGGTCGTTATGGAGGTTGGCGACTCCGGCGACGCTCCGCCCGTTGACGTTGAAGGAGTGGTAGTCGCCCGCACCCTCCATCTGCATGGGTGCGATCTCGGCGCCGAAGACGTCGCGGTAGAACTCGGTCGCCGCGGCGAAGTCGCCGGTGTGCAGTTCGTTCCACGTCAGTGCGCCGGGCTCGTTGACGATGCCGGCTCCCCGGAAGTCGAGCGGCTGCCAGACACCGAACACGGCGCCGGTCGGGTCGGCGGCGACCAGACTGCGGCCGATGGTGCCGACGTCCATCACCGGCATCATAACCGTGCCGCCCGCCTCGGTGATCGCCAGCTGCGCGGCGTCAGCATCGTCGGTGGACAGGTAGGTGGTCCAGACCGGCGGCGGAACCGGCTGCCCTTCCTGGGCCGGAGCGGTCATGACTCCCGCCACCGGCTTGCCCTTGAGCGTGCAGACCGCGTAGCCGCCGAACTCGGCCGGGCCGACCTCGCCCTGCCAGCCGAACAGGTCCGCGTACAGGTCCAGTGCCGCCTGCTGATCCTTGGCCAGCACATCGACCCAGCAGGGAGTGCCCGGTGCATAAGGTTCGGTTACTTCGGCCATGGGTCTTCCTTCTCTTGTCGTGCTGTTCAGCGCCAGGCTTGCCCGGATGCCGGTCTTGGGCCAGTAACCACGCCGGGGGCCGGTGATCGCAGGCCAGGAATCCGCACGAACGGCGTCCGGGAGCGGAGAGCGATTGCTCGACGCCCCGCAAGCTGTTCCAGGGTGACCATGCGTCATTCGGACCCCGCCGCGAACGACAGTGCCGCCTCACATGGGCTCGACCAGACCGGCCCGCCACTCCGGGCGCGGATCAGCCCCGGGACTCGTCCAGTACTCCCGACCGCGTTCGATCCGCCCCTGCCGGACGGTCCAGAACGAAGCCGCGCGGAACACGCCAAGATGGCCGTGCAGCACCTCGACCTCGGAAGCCACCTCATCGCCGTCGGCCACGACCCGCAGCACCCGAATCGACCAACCCTCAGGATATTCACGGTTCACCGCCACGAAGTTCCTGCTGCCAACGATGCGCTCCGCGCTGACCGGCCACTCGACCACGGCATCCTCAGCGACCAAGTCTGCGACACCTGACCAGTCCCGTGCCTGGATCCGATCCCACAATGCCTCAACCACGCCCGAAGACTCCATGCGGGCATCCTCACAGGAGCCACTGACACCACCACCCCTGGGACCTCATGACAGCCTGGACGTCGACCCCAAAACGGCCACGCCCTCACTGCTGCTTATCGATCCCCAGGTCGTTAGCGGGCGGAATGGTCGGCGTTCGTCTCGCGAGAGGCACCGGCCGTCCTGCCGTGACGGGCAGTCAGCGCGCTGATCCCGGCAAGCAGGACGAGCAGGATCCCGGCGAACCACGTCATCACGTTGGTCTCGGTGGTGTAGCGGGCGGCTATGCCGACACCGATCGCGGGGACAGCCAGCCCCAGATAGGAAAAGAGGAACAGGCCAGCGAGGGCCTCGCTGCGTTTGGCGGGACTGGCCGTGGCGGCGACGGCGGCGACCGAGGACT
The DNA here is from genome assembly GCF_041262525.1 of Streptacidiphilus sp. MAP12-20. Taxonomy (NCBI): domain Bacteria; kingdom Bacillati; phylum Actinomycetota; class Actinomycetes; order Kitasatosporales; family Streptomycetaceae; genus Streptacidiphilus; species Streptacidiphilus sp. MAP12-20. The sequence goes on along the minus strand of NZ_JBGCCK010000010.1, from coordinate 168,039 downwards.
TGAATACGACCCCGGCGCCGGCGCCCACGACGATCCCGGCGACTACGAACGTGCCGAGGTCGGCGATGTGCATGCTGATCGCGAGGACGATCACCCCCACGGCCTGAGCAACTGGCCCGACATATGTGCGCAGCCGGGCATTGAGTCGACCCGTCAGCGTCTGTGCGAGGGCGGCGGCGCCGAACACGCTGAACACGACCAGCCCTGCCAGAGCCCGGGACGGTTGGTGCAGGGTCCCGCTGATGAAGCCCGGGGCCACCGAGGTGAACAGTCCGAACACGGCGAAGGCGGCGAAGCCGGCCGCGCAGGCGCTGATGTAGCCCGTCGGGTCGGCGCGGTCGATGCTAATGCGCTGAGGGCGGGGTAGGGGTTTCATGTGCCTCGCCCCGACGGTCTCGGGCGTCAGGGCGACCGCGGCGATGCCGATCACCAGCAGGGCGCCGAAGACGATGTAGGGCACGCGCAGTGGCGCGCCAAGGTACTGGGCGAGGAGGCCGGAGACGAGCGGCCCGACGCCGAGGCCGCCGATGTTCGCTGCGGTGGACACGACCTCGAACCGTTGCGGCGTGGCGCCGGGGCGATGGATGCGGTGCAACTCCTGCAGGTACGCGGTCGCGGTCGCGGTGACCAGGCCGATGCCGAGGCCGCTGATCACTCGCGCGGCGATCAGGGCCGGGAGCGGCGGCTCGACGATGAACACGGCGGCCGCGACCAGTTCGAGGGTCAGTGCGGCGAACAGCACGTTCTTGCGGCCGACCTGGTCCGAGACGCGCCCGGCCAGCAGCAAGCTCGTGAGCACGCCGACGGCGTACCCGGCGAAGACGACGGTGACCATGAAGACGGAGAAGCCGTCGCGCGCCTGGTAGAGCGGGTAGAGCGGGGTGGGGACGGTAGAGAACGCCATGGCGGTGAGGAACGCGAAGGCGATCAACCAGAAGCCGGCGCCGTGCCTGCCGTCGGAGCGGATACCCGGCGGGACGGCTCGTGCGGCGGATGGGCGACGAGCACGCGAGGGGGCGAACAACGACATGGACATACTCCCGTTCGAACGCGTGATGCTCCGGCGGACTTCGGACCCTTGAGGCAATGATGGAATCAAAGCAAAACTGAACGTACAGTTTCTAAAATGCGCTATGGCCCTCCGCTATTCCCGGGTCGCGGGGGGGGGCGGGCTAGCTCGCCTGTCTTGAGATCCGCCGGTGCGATCGGCGCTTCGTCGATCGGCGCGCGTGCCCGAGCGCGGGTGCGGTGCTCCAGGAGGCCCGAGGAGACCGCGATGGACAGCCCGGCGAGGTCGAGGGGGAGGCCGGTGGCGACGGCGTTGGGCGCGGTGTAGCCGAGGCCGGCGGAGAGTGCGAGGCCGCCGAGCCATGCGCCGAGGGCGTTGGCGATGTTGAACGCGGCCTGGTTGGCGCCCGAAGCGACATTCGGGGCGTTGCCGGCCTCGGCCACGATGCGGCTCTGCAGGGCCGGGACGACGGCGAAACTCGCGGCGGCGAACAGGAAGACGGTGACAGCCGCGGCCACCTTGCCATGTGCGGTGATCATGAAGAGCGCGGCGACGCCCGCCTGGAGCGCGAGCGCTCCGTAGAGGGTCGGCATGAGCGCTCTGTCGGCCAGTCGCGCGCCGAGGAGGTTGCCTGCGGTCATGCCCAGTCCGAACAGGACAAGGATCAAGGTGACGCTGGAGGGCGCGTACCCGGCCACGTTCGTCATCATCGGGGCGATGTAGCTGAAGGTGGCGAACAGGCCGCCGCCGCCGAGCATCGCCACGCCCAGCGCGAGCCAGACCTGAGTGCTGCGGAACGCGCGCAGCTCGCCGCGCAGCACCTCGGTCGCCTGAGTGCGCGGAGCTCAACGGCCGACCGGCGGACCATCGATCGGGGTGCTGATCGAGGCGAGGTTTATCAGATCGGACCGCACAGGCGCGGGCACTGGCCGCCGCACATCGTCGAACCCTGACCCCACAGTGTCGTCCTTCTGAAAGCGCTGGTGGATGCCCTCAGAGGTCACCGCGAGATTGAAGAAGGTGCTCTACACGGCCAACCGCCGGGAGTTGGCATTTCTGGACGGTGAGGTCCGCAGCCTGGAGCCGGAGAACCGGGCCTGCTACGTGGCATTGCGCGACTACTTGGAATACACGCTCGTCGACGCCGTTTCAGCGGTGTCGACGTGGGCGTATTCAGCACCGCGCGTCCCGCAGATGCGTGCCGGGCGGTCTTCGCCATGCGTCAGGGGGCTACTTCGGTGCACTGCGCGCCGGCGCGGCGCTCGGCGGCGATGGGCTCAGGAGTGGGGGACGATCGCGATCGGGCCGTGGCCGTAGTGGATGGCGGCGTGGGTGACCGGGCCGAGGGCGGAGATCGGACGGTGTCGGCGGCGGCCGAGCACGAGCAGGAGGGCGTGGTTGGCCTCGTCCACCATCACGTGGGCCGCGTTGCCCATGCGGCTGTCGAAGTGGACCTGGACGTGCGGGTACTTCTCGGCCAGCGGCATGACCTCGTCCCGGAGCTGCTGCTCGACGTGGTCCTCTGCGGCTGCGCGCTCGGCCTCGCCGGGCGGGATCGGTCCCGTGGTCCACAGGAACGGCGGCATCCAGGCGTGCACGACTCGCAGCGGGGCTGAGCGGCGTTCTGCCTCGGCGAGGGCGAACTCGATGACGGGTTCCCGGCCGGGACCGGCTTCGAGGCCGAGGACCATCTCGTGGCGGGGCAGTCGCGGGTCGTCGTGGGCGCGCACGACGACGACCGGGTGCTCGGCGCCTGCGACGATGTTGAGCGCGGTCGAGCCGAGCAGCAGGGCGGCGAACCCGCCGCTTCCGCGGGAGCCGATGACCAGTGTGGAGCCCGTCTCAGCGGTGCTCAGCAACTGGTTGATGGCGGTGCCCGCGACGAGCTCGCAGTCGATGTGCAGGCCGAGGTGCTTGGTGCGCAGTTCCTCGGCGATGCGGGCGAGCATCTTCATGACCTCGGCCTGCAGGTGGTCGTAGTCGGCGGGAAGGGGCTTCCCTTCGGGGAGCAGCCAGTGGGCGAAGATCAGGCGCAACGGTGCACCGGTCAGGGTGGCTTCGGTGGCGGCCCACTCGGCTGCGGCCAGGCTGGGCTTCGAACCGTCGACTCCGACGATGAGGGGGAGGGCCATGGCGATCGGTCCTTTCGGCGACTGTGCCGGACGGATTGGGCGGTGCTCTCGTGAGCTCCACCTTCCTCTCTGCTCCCGGTCCCGTTCTCGGGCCGAGCGGGTCCCTTCGGCAGGGCTGAACGGCCCTGCTACCAGGCCTCAGGTGATGCCGTGTCAGGCCGGTTCGCCAGGGGCGTCGGGGAGTCGGCGGAGGCGGCGGAGGTAGGGGTCGGGGGTGTGGCGGGGTTCGAGGCGGACGCGGGCGTCCACGCAGGCGACGCCGTCCTTGCCGCAGATCAGGGGATTGAGGTCGACCTCGGCGAGCTGCGGCAGATCAGTGGCCATCCGGCCGAGCCGGGCCAGGACGTCCTCGATCGCAGCCAGGTCGGCCAATGGACGCCCGCGGTAGCCGAACAACAGCGGCGTGGTGCGCAGCGAGGTCAGCATCGCGTGCAGATCGGACTCGGTGAGCGGGGCGAGCCTTGCGATGCGGTCGTCGAGCAGGTCGGCGGTGGTGCCGCCGGCGCCGAAGACGACCAGCGGACCGAAGACGGCGTCCTGGACCACGCCGGCCAGCAGCTCGGTCCCTTCCGCTTGGCGGGCCTGGACGAGCACGCCGTCCAGGCGTTCGCCGAACCGCTCGACGAACTCCCGGTGCACGGCGCGGACCTGCTCCTCCGGGGCCGGGACGACACGTACCGCGCCGAGGTCGCTCTTGTGGACCTGTCCGGGCCAGTGGGCCTTGAGCACTACCTCGCCGTTCTCGCCACTTCGGGCGAGCACTCGGGCCGCCTGGACGGTCGCATCCTCGCCGGAGCAACAGATCGAGGTGACCAGGGGCAGTCCGTAGCAGTCCAGCAGTTGGGTCAGCAGCGGCGGTTCGAGCCAGCCGCCGTCCGGATGCGTGCGCAGGTACTGCTCGACCAGCGCGGCGGCAACGGTGGTCCGACAGCCGGGAGTCTCCCGCTCCGGGGAGGGCGGCTGCGCCAGCCAGCGTGAGCGTTGGAGCGCGTGGGCGAGCGCGCGGGCGGCGGACTGGGCGTCGGCGTAGGCGGGGATCCGCGAACCGTCGGCGCAGTCCAGGAAGCGGACCGGTTCGCGCTGGTCCAACAGGACGACGGCGACGGGTCGGGTGCGCGCACCGGGCAGTGCGAGCAGCGGCGCGAGCGTCTCCTCGGTCGACTCGGCGCTCCCCAGCACGGTGGGCGCCAGGCAGAGCAGGACCGCCTCGACGGCGCCGCTCTCGGCGAGCGCGTCGACGGCCGCGATCAGCGTCTCGACGGGGGCGGCGGTCGCGTCGACGGGGTTGGCGGTCGCGGAGCCGTCCGGCAGCAGCTCGGCCAGGCGCATCGTCAGGGGTGCGGGCAGCTCGGGGACGCTGAGGCCGTTGTCGGTGCAGGCGTCGGCGGCCAGTACGCCGATGCCGCCGGCGTTGGAGATCACTGCCACCGTGCCGGTGGTGCCGGGCAGCGGCTGGGACTCCAGCAGGGCTGCGGTCTCGACGAGTTCGGCGATACTGCGGGTCGCGGTGATGCCGGCCTGGGTGAACAGCGCCTGCCGGGTGACGGTCGGCGTGGCCGCGGCGGCGGTGTGCGAGGCTGCGCCGCGGCGGCCCGCGACCGAGCGTCCGGCGTCGACGGTGAGGATCGGCATCGTGCGGGCGACTCGGCGGGCGGTGCGTGAGAAGGCGCGCGGATTGCCGAAGGACTCAAGGTGCAACAGGGCAAGCCGGGTCAGGCCGTCGTGCTCCCACCACTGCAGCAGGTCGTTGCCGCTGACGTCGTACTTGTCGCCGAGCGAGACGAAGTCGGAGACGCCGATGCCGAGCGAGTCCAACTGTTCCATCAGCGCGATGCCGACGCCGCCGGACTGCACGGCCACGCCTGCCGTGCCGGGCTTCGGGGCGGAGCGGCCGAACTCGGCGTCCAGGCTGATCCCGGGGGCGGTGGTGGCGAGGCCGAGGCAGTTCGGGCCGAGCAGGCGCATGCTGTGGCGGCGGCAGGCCCGCATGAGCCGCGCCGCCTGAGTCCGGGTCAGTCCTGCGGTGAGCACCACCAGGGCGCGTACGCCGCGCTGCCCGCAGTCCTCGGCGACCGCACCGATCTGGTTCGCTGGGACGGCGAGGACAGCCAGGTCCGGGGTGCTGGGCAGGGCGTCCAGGGCGGGGTAGCAGGGCACTCCCTCGATTTGGTCGGCGTGCGGGTTGACCGGCCAGAGGGAGCCGGTGAACCGGCCCCGGCGGATCTTCAGCAGCAGGCTGTGTCCGACCGTGCCGGGTCGTCGGGAGACGCCGACGAGTGCGACCGAGTGAGGCCGTAGCAGTGGCCGCAGGCTGGCGAGGTCGGCCCGGCTGCCGCGCGCTTCGACGGCGTCGAGGTAGTCGTTCGAGGTTTCGTCCAGGACCGCCTCGATCCGCACCTCGGCGTTCGCCCAGTGACGTCGCGTCTCCAGGCCGAGGTCGTGGAAGACCTTGTGCATGGCGTGGTTGTCCGCGAGGGCGTCGGCCACCAGCACCCGGACCCCGCGAGCCCTGGCGGCATGGACCAGGTGCTCGATCAGCAGCGTGCCGACGCCGTGCTGGTGCCAGTCGTCGGCGACGGCGATGGCGAGCTCGGCCCGGTCCGGATCGTCAGGATCGATCTGCGCCTCGACGACGCCGAGCAGTTGGCCGCTGCCGGGGGCGAACGCGCCCAGCGCGACGAAGTCCGCGCGCGGGGGAGCGGAGAGCCGGTCGGCGGTCAGCTCGGCCGCGCGGCTGCTGGTGCCGAAGAAGCGCAGCCGCTGGTTGTCCGCCGACATGCGCCGCGAGTGCAGCTCAGCGACGGCGTCGTGGTCGGCCGCTCTTAGCGCACGGATCGTGACCACGGTGCCGTCGGCGAGGAGCGCCTCGGCGCTGCGGGGGAGCTCGGGGGAGGTGACCATCGAAGGGTGCCGCCTTGTCGTCGGTCCGGCTGCGGCCGGAGGGTGGGTTGAGGCCGTTCGCGGTCAGCCGAGCGAGTCGGTGGCCGAAGCGCGGGGGGTAGCCGGGCCCTCGGGGCCGTAGCCGAGCCGGATCAGCATCTGCACGTGCTCGGGTCCGCTGCGCGGGTCGCGAAGCAGCCACCGCAGATCCGGCCACTCCATCGGCTGGTAGAGCATCGAGGCGCGGACCTGGGCGCGGGTCGCGAGCAGCAGCACGTGCTGGAGTGCGATTCCGGCGCGCAGCCAGTCCGCGCGCCGGTCGTGGGCGGTGGAGAGCACGGCCAGCTGCGGGTGCCTCTCGAAGGGGAGGGACGGCGGGTAGGCGGGCGCGCGTAGCGCGGAGAAGTCCCGCATTGGCAGGTGGCCGAGAGCGTCCTGGGGTCCGAGTGCTGCCGGGGGGATGCCGTAGGAGGTGTCGGCGGGGGTGCGGATCCAGCGGCGGCTCTCCTCGCGGCGGGCCTGGTCCGTCGTCGTGCGGATCTCGCCCTCTCGGGTCAGGGCGAGCAGCCGGTGTGCCTCGTTGGCATCGGGCAGGCGAAGTCGTGCGCCCTCGGTCTGCGCGGCGTCGACCAGCTCGGCCAGCAGCAGGGGCGGAAGCGGCCGGCCGGAGAAGGGGTGGCGGCTGGAGTGGCGGCGCCAGATCTGCTCGTACAGGTCCGGCTCGGCGGCCGACCCGCTCTGCGGCCTGCCGGCCAGCCGGACGGAGGCGAGCAGTTGCGGCTCGTGCGGGGCGGGCAGCAGTCGCAGCACCGGTTCCCAGCCGTTGTGGGCAACCGCGAGGCGCAGGTTGAACGCGGCGGCGCCGACGGAGATGTGCAGGCCGCGGCCGTCCGGGTCCTCGGCGCGCAGGCCGCGCTCGATCGCCGCGCGGATCTCGATGGTGTGGGTCTCGGGGCGCAGCCGGAACCGCCAGGGCTGCGTGTTGTGCATCGACGGTGCGGCCACGGCGGCGGAGACGAGTTCCTCCAGCGTGGCGGCGTTGAGAGCCGTGGCGAACATGGAGACCCTCCTCGCGTGGTGTGGAGCCGAACGGCCCCGCTGCTCTGAGCCTGCGCTGCTGTGGCGGGCGGGCGCAGGGCCGCTCGGGGAGCCTCCGCCCGCCGAACGGCCCTGCTTGACCCTGACGCCCTCAGCCGCTCAGCCCGACCACGCCCAGTCGGCGACTTCGGGCAGGTCGGTGCCGTGGAGGCGGATCCAGGCGTGGTGGCGGCTGCGGGCATCAGCCATCCGCTGGCGCAGCGGCGCGGCGCGCACCGCCAGCCCGGGGACGCGGTCGATGACGTCCATGACCAGCCTGTAGCGGTCCAGGTCGTTGCGGACGACCATGTCGAAGGGCGTGGTCGTGGTGCCGGACTCCTTGTAGCCGCGCACGTGGAGCTGGGCGTGGCCGGCGCGGCGATAGGCGAGGCGGTGGATCAGCCAGGGGTAGCCGTGGTAGCCGAAGATGATCGGCTTGTCGCGGGTGAAGACGGCGTCGAACTCGTGGTCGGAGAGGCCGTGCGGGTGCTCGCGGGTCGGCAGCAGCCGGGCCAGGTCGACGACGTTGACCACGCGCACGGCCAGTTCGGGGAGCTCCCGGCGGAGCAGCTGCGCTGCTGCGAGGATCTCCTGGGTCGGCACGTCGCCCGCGCAGGCGAGGACCACGTCGGGCTCGCGGTCGCCGCGTTCGGTGCCCGCCCAGTCCCAGATGCCGAGGCCGCGCGCGCAGTGGGCGCGGGCCTGCTCCAGGCTCAGCCAGTCGAAGCTGGGCTGCTTGCCTGCGACGACGACGTTGACGTAGTCGCGGCTGCCGAGCACGTGCTCGGCCACGCAGAGCAGGGTGTTGGCGTCCGGCGGCAGATAGACCCGGACGGCTTCGGGGCTCTTGTTCAGCACGTGGTCCACGAAGCCGGGGTCCTGGTGGGAGAAGCCGTTGTGGTCCTGGCGCCACACGTGTGAGGTGAGCAGGTAGTTGAGTGAGGCGATCGGCGCTCGCCAGGGGATCTCGCGGGTGGTCCGCAGCCATTTGATGTGCTGGTTGACCATCGAGTCGACGATGTGGACGAAGGCTTCGTAGCAGGAGAAGAGGCCGTGACGGCCGGTCAGCAGGTAGCCCTCCAGCCAGCCCTGGCACAGGTGCTCGGAGAGGATCTCCATCACCCGGCCGTCGCGGGACAGGTGCTCGTCCACGGGGAGGACCTGTGCCTGCCAGGCCTTGCCGCTGGCCTGGAAGACGGCTTGCAGCCGGTTGGAGGCGGTCTCGTCCGGGCCGACCAGGCGGAAGTCGCGGTGCTGCGCGGTGTCGGCCATGATCTGGGCGAGGTAGTCGCCCAGCACCCGGGTGGGCTCGTGCAGGGTCGCGCCGGGCTTGTCGACCGGGACGGCGAAGCGCTCCAGCGGGCGCAGTGGCAGTGCGCGCAGCAGCAGGCCGCCGTTGGCGTGCGGGTTCGCGCCGAGGCGGCGGGAGCCGGTCGGGGTCTGCGCCAGGACCTGCGCGGTCGGCTGGCCCTGCGCGTCGAAGAGCTCCTCCGGGCGGTAGGAGCGCAGCCAGGCATCCAGCTGGCGTCGGTGCTCGGGGTTCTCGCGCACCTGGTCGAGCGGGACCTGGTGAGCGCGCCAGGTGCCTTCGACGGGCAGGCCGTCGACCTCGGCGGGCCCGGTCCAGCCCTTCGGTGTGCGCAGCACGATCATCGGCCAGTGGGGCCGCTCTGTCGCTCCTTCGGTCCTGGCCGCGCGCTGGGCGGCGGCGATGGCGTCGAGTGAGGCGTCCATCGCGGCGGCGAGGGCGCGGTGCACGGCGGCGGGATCGTCGCCGGTGACGTGGATCGGGGCGTGCCCGTAGCCGCGCAGCAGCTCGTCGAGCTCGGGTTCGGGCAGGCGGGCGAGGACGGTCGGGTTGGCGATCTTGTAGCCGTTCAGGTGCAGGATCGGGAGCACCACGCCGTCGTGGACCGGGTCGAGGAACTTGTTGCTGTGCCACGATGCCGCCAGCGGGCCGGTCTCTGCCTCGCCGTCGCCGATGACGCAGGCGACGACCAGCTCGGGGTTGTCCAGCGCGGCACCGTAGGCGTGGGCGAGCGAGTAGCCGAGCTCGCCCCCCTCGTGGATCGACCCGGGCGTCTCCGGTGCGACATGGCTGGGCACGCCGCCAGGGAAGGAGAACTGGCGGAACAGTCGGGTCATGCCCTGCTCGTCGCGGGTGACGTCGGGGTAGTGGTCGGTGTAGCTGCCGTCCAGCCAGGAACAGGCCAGCACGGCCGGGCCGCCGTGCCCCGGTCCCCAGACACAGAGCGCGTCCAGATCGCGGGCGCGGATCGCCCGGTTCAGGTGCGTGTGTACGAGGTTGAGGCCGGGGGAGGTGCCCCAGTGGCCCAGGAGCCGGGGCTTGATGTGCTCGGGGCGCAGCGGCTCCCGGAGCAGCGCGTTGTCCAGCAGGTAGATCTGCCCGACGGACAGGTAGTTGGCGGCGCGCCAGTGCGCGTCCAGCTCGGCGAGTTCGACGTCGGTCAGGGGTGCGCTCATGGGTCGGCTCTCCTCCTCGGAGTCCGGTCGTCGGCGTCTTCCCACCCACCGTCCCTGTCGAGCGGGGGCGGGGGACAGGGCCGACCGGGCCAAACCGCCGGTCGCTCGGGGCCGTTCGGCTCTCCGCAAGGACCCGCCCGGTCCTGCCGGGCCGCTCGCGTCCGGCGGGAGTCTGTGGAGGCGGCGAGAACGCTGTTCCCCGAAGGAGGCGAGACCCATGGCAACGCTGGCACGTCCTGGGCTCCAGCTGGGCACACCTGACCCTGGAGGACAGCGGTACCGTCGCGATCAGCGGCGACCTGGGCCGGCCGGTCCACCGGCTGCTGCTGCCGCCCGAGCCCTTCTCCGGCGCCGACGTGCTGCTGATCGAGTCGACCTAAGGTTGATCGGGGCCGGTCGGCCCAGACAGCGGGGGCGGCCGGCCCAGGACACGGGTGACCGATCCGGCGCACCGTGGAGACAGAAGCAGCGGAGCCGTCCGAAGGAGGCTGGAGGCCATGACCAGGACTGTGAACCGGGGCACGCGGGACCGTGCTCGGCCCGACGCCGCGTTGCCGCACCACCGCCGCGTCGAACAGCTGATGACCCGCCAAGTGATCGCGGTCCAGCCCGACGCCGACTTCGTCACCGTCCTGGCGGCACTGCGCCGCACCGGGCACGACGACCTGCCGGTGGTCGACGACGAGGGCCGGGTCATGGGCATGGTCTGCGCCCCCGACCTGCTGGCCAAGCTCGCCGCCAGCGACCTGCCGGAGCCGTCGATGTTCGAGACCCGACGTGTGCGCGCGATCCGCCGCCGGGCCCAGGCGGTCACCGCGGGGGAGCTGATGACCACCCCGGTGTGCAGCGTCGGCCCGCAGGACACCGCCGCCCACGCGGCCCTGCTCGCGCTGCGCCACCACATCCACCAACTGCCCGTCGTCGACGAGCACCACGCGCTGGTCGGACTCGTCACCATGAACGACCTGCTCGACGCCCTGCGCCGCACCGACGCAGAGATAGCGGGCGAGGTCACCGAGGTGGCCCTCGGCTACGACTTCGGCGTCAAGGCCGCCACCCTGCGGGTCGCCTGCGAACGCGGGCGGGTGCAGCTCGACGCCCGGACCTCGCTGCGCACCCAGGCCGAGCGCCTGGTGGCCCGGGTCCGCCAGGTCGAGGGCGTGGTGGACCTCGCCGAGACCGTGCGCTGGGAGATCGACGACACGCTCCGCCCTGGAGCGCCCAAGGAGATGGCATCATGACCGCCCCCGACACGACCCCGGACCCCCGCCGCATCCTGGTTGCCTACGCGAGCCGCAGCGGCGCGACGGCCGAGATCGCCGAGTGGATCGCCGACCGGCTGCGCACGCAGGACGAGCCGTGCGAGGTCGACGTGGCGGAGGCGAGCGACACGCTCGACCCGGCCGGTTACGACGCTCTGGTACTCGGCTCCGCCCTCTACGAGGGCCGCTGGCTGCGCGCCGCGTCCCGCTTCGCCCGCCGCCACCAGCACGAACTGGCGAACTGCTGGGTGTGGACCTTCAGCAGCGGACCGCTGGACGACTCGGCGACCGAGGGTGAAATCGTCATCACGAAGAGCGCGGACCGCGCCTCCCGCCGTCTCCTCGCCCGCGACCACGCCATCTTCGGCGGCCGGCTGGCCCCGGACTCCCGCGGCTGGCTCGCGCACACCCTGGTCGAGGGCGGCCACGGCGGCGACTTCCGAAACCGCGACCAGATCGACGCCTACGCCGACCAGATCGGCGGCGAACTGTCCATGCTGCCCCGGCACCGCCACGGCCATCGGGCGGCCTGACGGGGCGCAGCGGTGTGACACGCGCGCGGCGGGCCGCGGCGCGGGTGGGCTTGCGGGTGGAGAGGAGCAAGGCGGCCTGGACGTCGGCGTCCAGCGAAAGGCTGTTGCGCCCGCCGGAGTTGATGGGTGCAAGCGAACGACGCCAGCGGCAGGACGGCCCTAGGGCTGAAATCCCATGCGTGCGCTCGCCCCAGTACCCGGCACAGTTCCCCTCTCATGTCGGTGAGGAGAACGCCGACTGACGGATCGTCATCCCATCGGGTCCGTGGCTTCAGGCTGCCCTTCCAGCGCGAACCAGGGGCCGCGGTCGAGGCGGTCCTGTACGACCTCGCGGGCGTCGGGGTCGGCGATGTGGTCGGTGAGGGATTGGGCCTGGGCTTTGAGTTCCCGCGCGTCCGGTGAGCCGGTGGCGGCGGCCGTCCGGGCCCGGATCTCGGTGGCGAGGGCCCGGTCCCAGTCGGTGAAGTCGTCGGGGTGCTCGGCGATCAGCTCTGCGTAGCGCGGGGCGTGGTGGGCGGCGATCTGGGGGCGGCCGATGGCCAGCGCTGTCTGGGCGATGCTGTACTCGCTGCGGCCGTGGTTGGCCGGGGTGCCTGCCTCCAGCCAGTGGTAGCACGCTGCGTAGGCCTGGTAGAGGGCGCGGTCCTGCTCTGCGCGCGGGGTGTCGGGGGTGAGGTCGAAGAGCAGGTCCCCGAGCGCGTTGTTGAGCTCGACGGCGAACCAGCGGTGGAGATCGCGCTCACGCGGTTGCCGGTTGCCGAACGCGGAGACCAGGTCCTGCCAGCGGGCGAAGCCGTGCTCGCGGGCGATGACGTGCTGCGCATCGCGTATCGAGAACCGGGCCGGGTCCACCCGGCCGGTCGTGGCCGTGCGCTCGACGGCGCCGGGCTTGCCGTGCTGGACGGCCCGGCGCAGGTCCTTGGCCTGGTTGCGCAACTGCCCCAGGTCGGTCTCGGCGGGAAGGGCGGGGGTGGTGCTGGCCATGGCTGTCGTTCCTTCAGGTCACGGGTGGGGGCGCGGGCGGGTCACCAGAACCGCGGTTGGGCGGGGATGGCCTCCAGGTCGGTGAGGACCAGTTCGCGGTCCTCGTCCTGGGCGATGTCCTCGGCGGCGGCCAGGGCCTGCTCGGTCCAGGTACGGGCCTGGTCCTTGTCGCCGGCCACCGCGTGGGCTCGGGCGAGGGACTCGTAGGCGTAGGCCAGGTCCCAGTCCCCGATGCCGTGGGCCTGGCAGATCTCCAGGCCCCGTCTGGCGTGGTGCAGGGCGGGCTCGGCCCGACCCAGCACGGAGTAGACCCGTGAGCACTGCCACTCGCCGCGGCTGAGGTTCGCCGGGGCGCCGACCTGGCCCCAGTGGTAGCGCGAAGCGTGCGCCATGTGCAGCATCCGGTCGTCCTCCTCGACGCTGCGGTCCTCCTTCTCCAGCAGTCGCCATACCCCGTTGAACAGGTCGACGGCAATTTGCCGCTCGTCGCCCGTCGCACCGGCCGTGTTCTGCGTGTCCTGGTCGGTCATCGCTGTGGTGACTCCGTCCTCGATGAGGTGGTCGGTGCGGTGGAGGTCGCCCCGGACCCGGTCCAGGCGTGACTGGAGTCGGCGCCGGTGCTGGATCAGGACCTGCTTGATCGCGGCCTCGTCGTCCGGCTCGACCAGACACGCGCGCACTTGCTCCAGCGGGACGTCGACCGAGCGGAGGAGCCGCACCAGCCGCGCGGGCGCGACCTGCTCGGCGCTGTAGAGCCGGTAGCCCGTGTCGGGGTCGACCGCGGCGGGCGCCAGCAGTCCCACACGGTCGTAGTGCCGCAGCGCCTTCGCGGTCAGGCCGACACGGCGTGCCAGCTGACCGACCGTAATCAGCTCAGGTCCATCCACCATGTCCTGAACCTAGAACCTTGCCCCGCGGGAACCTCAAACGCAGCGCCCAGAACGATGACAGATCATGACGAACAGCCGGAATCGATGTGAAAGAGATCCTCTGGCGGCAGGCTATGCACTCGCCTCATCTTGTTTGGAGTCCGTTGTCGGGCGTCTCGGAGATCCGGCAGGCGCGCTGGTTCCGGTCCTGGCGGGCAGCCGGCTGTTCTCCGCTGCCGACTGCTCTGAGAGTGCACGCAGTGCACCGCGCGCATCGCCCCTGGAGCAGATGGCCGTCCGATCCGGTCGTGGCGTCGGTCGCATCGAGGACAGGGCTTCGGGAGGGACGCGTGCAGGCACAGCTTCTCGGCTACGCAATGGAGTGATTCGCGCGTGCCGAGGCGTGCTTCTGGAGCTGGAGGGGTGTTGTCCTTGCTCTGTCGATTCGCGGGCTCCTGGCCTACGCTGGTGGGGCTGCCCCAGCCCCCGGCCGCCGGCGTTCAACTCGCCCCATGGCTGCCCGGGAAGGCTGGTGGTACCTCGATGGCTTCCCGCGATGCTCCGCAAGGACTGCCTACTGCTGCACGGCCATCGCCCCTCGGAACAGACGGCACTGCGCCCACCCGGGTCGGCGTGTCCTGAACTGCGCGGTCCTGGCGGCGTGGGGATGCCGCACGGACTCGCGTCCGGCCGCCGCCCAGGGGAATGTGGGGGATGCGGCGGCACGTGGCCCGCACTGCCTGCCGGTTGGTGCGGGCCACGCCAAGGCGGAAGAACGCGCCGGATCGACGGATTCGGCCCTCGGGTGGGCAGTGGCTGCTTCCGGCTGCCGTGACTGACGAGGCAAGGGGGCGCTGTACGGGTCCACCTGGCGCAGCCCTTCTGTGACACGGCCGAGTCCGATGATCAGTCTTGAGCTTTTGGAACTGCTGCGGTTGCAGCCGACCGAGGAACTGCCCAGGGAGAGCGCCCAGGTCCTCGGAGTCGACGGCGTCGCGGTTTCTCTGGCGCTCGATGGGTCCGGCGACTCCGGGCAGCCTGGCCAGCGAGATGCCCGGCTCAGCTGCCGTTCGGGCCAAGGCGGCGTCCGTGCACCACCTCGGGCAGGATGTGGATCTCGGCGTGGCCGTCCGCCAGGGCGACGACGGCGCGGCCCAGTAGCGTGACGCACCAGCCGGCGCCGTCCGGGCCGGTGAGCTCATCGGCCTCGAAGGCGACCAGGGTGCCGTCCACGGACTCGGCGAGCCCCGACCTGGCGTCGGTGCGCAGCACCACTCCGGCCTCCGGGTCGAGGCGGAAGGGGAGCGGCCAGACAGCAGGCATGGCGGCGATCGTGTAAATGACACGCCCCGTCGACACGCAGGCCATCAGGCTCAGCGCGCTGCCCTCGTCCAGGTACTCCACTTGCATGGTCATGCTTCGATCGTCGCCGAGGGATGGACGGGCCGCGAGGGGCGAACGGCCCGGGGCGTCGTGCCGGTCGGCCCCGATCGGTCAGTGCCTGCCGCGGCCATGCTCGCCCTCGGCCCGGGTCAACGCCTGGGAGGCGATCACGGCTGCCTGGACCCGGCGTTCCACGCCGAGCTTGGCCAGCATCCGGGAGATGTGGTTCTTGACCGTCTTCTCGGCAAGGAAGAGGCGCTGACCGATCTGGCGATTGGTCAATCCCTCGCCGATCAGCGCCAGGATGTCGCGCTCGCGGTCCGTCAGCTCGGCCAGCGCGTCGGGCTGATGCGGCGCCTCGCTCGCCTGGCCGCGTAGGCGGGCCATCAGCCGGGTGGCGGCGCCGGAGTCCAGCATCGACTGGCCGGAGCCGACCGTGCGCACAGCCGAGATGAGGTCGGTTCCGCTGATCTGTTTGAGCACGTAGCCGGAGGCGCCCGCCATGATGGCGTCGAGCAGTGCGTCCTCGTCGTCGAACGAGGTGAGCATCAGGCAGGCGAGCTCGGGCAGCTGCGAGCGCAGCTCGCGGCAGACGGTGACGCCGTCGCCGTCCGGGAGCCGCACGTCCAACACCGCCACGTCCGGACGGAGAGCCGGCACGCGTGCGAGCGCCTGGGCGACGGTGGCGCCTTCGCCGACGACCTCGATGCCGGGCTCGGCGTCGAGGAGGTCGTGCACGCCGCGACGGACGACCTCGTGGTCGTCGAGGAGGAAGACCCGAATGGTGCTCATACCCTCAGCGCCCGAAGTGTCGCCAGTCATTCCACTTCCCCTGTTCCTTGGCCCGCGCGCAGCATCACGCCTCGGTGATCCGGATCATGCCCGGACGCCTGGGACCTTCGATAGGGCCGAACGGTCCCATCATCCCGCAGACGGCGGGCCGAGCGGCAGTCCGCCCACCCCCGCCTCCGCGCACATCCTGGGCACGGCTCGCCGCGCGGACTGAGCCGTCCGCCAGGGTGAGCCGGACGCCCGGGGCGCTCCGAGCGGTCGGCCATGCGGGGGGCGTCTGCGGCGTACCAGGTGCGCTGGCCGTGTGCGGGGTACGCGCTGCGAGAAGCTGCTCGGCAAGTTCATGTCCTGAGCGCAACGGGGGAGCCGAACGTCATGGCGTCAGCCGCGCCGGCCGGCGTGACCGGCCGGAACCATCGCCCGGTCTGGGCGGCCGTGGTGTTCGCCGTGGTGCTCGGGGTGCTCTGGGCGCGCTTCTGGGCGAGTGCCAGCGGTGACCTGGCCGCGCAGCTGGCCTGGGCGGGTTTCGCGGCCGACCACCCGGGCTCGGCCTACGATCTGGCCTGGTACGGCGGCATGTCCCCCGCCTCCTACAGCCTGCTGGCGCCGTATCTGATGGCGGTGCTCGGGGTACGCGGGGCCGCGCTAGCCGCACTGGCTGTCGCGGCGTCACTTCTCGCGGTGCTCGCAGTGCGGGCCCCCGTGCGGCATCCGACGCTGCTGGCGTTGTGGGGTGCTCTGGCGCTGGTGTGCAACGTCGCCGCCGGTCGGGTGTCCTTCGCGCTTGGCATTGCCTTCGCGCTCGCGGCGCTCGTGGCGGCCACCGCCGAAGGTTCCGCCGGCTGGTGGCGCGTCGCGGGTTGCGCCACGGCGGCGCTGCTCGCGACGGTGGCCAGTCCGCTGGCGGGTCTGTTCCTGGAGGTCGTGGCGGCGGCTCTGCTCCTGACCAGGCGGTGGCGCACCGGCTGGGCGCTCGCCCTGCCGCCGCCGCTGACCGTGGTGGCCACGACGCTGCTGTTCCCGTCCAGCGGCGTCGACCCGATCACGGTGTCCACCGTGGCGTTCACCCTTGCCTCCGCTCTCGCAGTCGGATGGCTCTGCCCCCGGTCCTGGCGGACGGTCCGGATCGGGTCGGCCGTCTACGCGGTGGGCGCCGCCCTGTGCTGGATGGTCCCGACGCCCATCGGCGGCAATGTGGGACGTCTGGCGCTGGTCTTCGCCAGCGTCGTGCTGCTGGCCGTTCTGCTGCGTGCGGCGCCGGCCGGAGCGCAACAGTCCCGCCGCCGCACGGTTGCCCTGCTGGTGGCGTTCGCCGCGTGCGGCTACTGGCTGATCGCCGCGGATCTCGTCGGCCTGCCCGCACCGTCGCCGCCCCGGGAGGCGGGCCCGCTCGTGGCCGAACTGCGGCAACTCCACGCCGACCAGGCCCGCTTGGAGGCCGTGCCGATGCTCAACCACGGGGAGGCCTGGGACCTGGTCGGGTCGGCGGTCCTGGCCCGCGGCTGGAACAGGCAACTGGATGTCCAGCGCAACCCCCTCTTCTACACCGCCACGCTCAGCGCGGCCGACTACCACGCCTGGTTGCGGCGCTGGGCGGTCCGCTATGTCGTGCTGCCGACGGCTCCGCTCGATCCCGCCGCCGACACGGAGTCCGCCGTGATCGAGTCCCACCCCGGCTGGCTGAGCGAGGTGTGGCGGAACCCGCACTGGCAGCTGTTCCGCGTCGCCGACCCGCTACCGCTCGGCGACCCGCCCGCGCGCGTCCAGCACGCCGGCGTGGCCGATCTCGAGGTGGCTCTTCCAGCAGCGGCGACGGTGCGTCTACGCGTCGCCTGGTCGCCCTGGCTCGCCGTAAGCGGCCCGGCGAGCGCCTGCCTGGCCCAGGACGGAGCCTGGACCAGCCTGCGCGCGTCCGGCGCCGGGGTCTACCGGCTCACCGCCCCCTACGCCTGGCCCCGTGGCGCTCCGTGTCCGCACCGCTGATGGTGACGGTCCGTCAGCCAGTAGCGGCCGGCCAGGCGTCGCACGGCGAACCAGATCCACGAGGGAGCGCGTTCGCGCCCGAGATCAGCGTGAGCACCGTGGTGAGTCGGCTGACCCGCGCGCCGCCTTCCGGGCGCTGGAGACCGCACTCACCGGGGTCTGCCCGGCCTGAGCCAAGGGTATGGTCGCGCAGACGCCGCAGGCTCGATACCGTGGCTCTGACCGGGGAAAAGGTCGAAAAGCCAGTGGGGTGGAGGGCCTGTGCCGGAGGATTCGGTGTCGGAGTCGAGCAAGGGGTTGCCGGGGCTGCCCGAGCTACGGCTCGACCAGCTGCTGGAGGAGCTGCAGTCAAGGCTCGACCTGGCCCGCGGCACTCGGGACCGTGTGCACTCGCTGTTGGAGGCCGTGCTGTCGGTCGGCCGCGAGCTGGACCTGGACCAGGCGCTGCAGCAGATCGTCGAGTCGGCGACGACCCTGGTGGACGCGCGCTTCGGGGCGCTCGGGGTGATCGGTGAAGACCGGATGCTGGCGAAGTTCCTCACGGTGGGGCTGAGCGCCGAGCAGGTCGCGGAGATCGGGCCGTTCCCGACCGGGCACGGCATCCTGGGTGAGCTGATCAGGCACCCGGCACCGCTGCGCCTGCGCGACATCTCCGAGCACCCCGCCTCGGTCGGCTTCCCTGCCAACCATCCGCCGATGTACAGCTTCGTCGGGGTGCCGATCCGGGTGCGTGGCGAGGTCTTCGGCAACCTGTACCTCACCGAGAAGCGCGGCGGCGGCCAGTTCGACGCCGAGGACGAGTCGGTGCTGCAGACCCTCGCCGTCGCCGCCGGCGTCGCCATCGACAACGCGCGCCTGTACAGGGACGCGCGCCTGCGTGAGCGCTGGCTGCAGGCCAGCGGGGAGATCACCAGCAAGTTGCTCTCCGGGAGCTCCGAGGTGGACGTGCTCGGGGAACTGGTTGAGGCCTCGCTGGACATCCTGGAGGCGGACCTCGGCGTGATCGCACTCCCGCTGTCCACGGCCGAGGGCACCGAGCTGGCCGTCCAGCTCGCCGAGGGTCTGGACGCGGAGCTGCACCGTGGTCTGCTGCTGCCGCTGGAAGGGTCATTCATGGGCGCCGCCTTCACCGAGGCGCAGGCCGTCACCAGCACGGACGTCAGCAAGGACCCGCGGATCACCGCAGGCCCGCCGCGTTGGGAGGGGCTGGGGGCGGCCGTGGCGGTGCCGATGGGCCGGGCCGTGGGCGGTCCGCGCGGGGTGCTGATGCTCGCCCGCCGACAAGGTGCCTACCCCTTCGCGGCCGCCGACGCCATGCCGCTGCAGACTTTCGCCGACCAGGCGGCGGTCGCGCTGGAGCTGGCCGTACGTCGCCGCGAAGCCGAGCAACTGGTGATGCTGGAGGATCACGACCGGATCGCCCGTGACCTGCACGACCTGGCCATTCAGCGGATCTTCGCCACGGGTATGACGCTGCAGAGTGCCCAGCGCTTCGTCACCCACCCCCAGGCCGCCGAGCGCATCGCGCGGGCGGTGGACGACCTCGACGAGACCGTGAAGATCATCCGTACTTCGATCTTCGGCCTGCGTTCCCGCGGCTCCGCGCAGGAGGCGTCTGGGCTGCGCGCGCGGCTGGTGGACGTGGTGGGCCGGTTCATCCCCACGCTTGGCTTCACGCCCTCGCTGCGACTCGAAGGCCTGCTGGACACCGATGTCCCTCTCGACATCGCCGAGGACGTACTGGCCGTGCTGGAGGAGGCGCTGAGCAACGCCTCGCGGCACGCGGCCGCCCGAGCCATCGAGGTCTCCGCGAAGGTGACCGGCGGCGCGGCTCCCGAGGTCGTGCTGACCGTGACTGACAACGGCGTGGGGCTGTCCGCGGACGGCCGCCGCAGCGGACTGGTGAATCTGGAGGAGCGCGCCGCCAGAAGCGGCGGCACGCTCCTCGTCGAGCCCGGCTCCAGCGGTGGCACCCGCCTGGTCTGGCGCGTGCCGCTGCCGACGACGGTCTGACCCGACGACCGCCTGACCTTCGGGCCTACGGACCTGGTCCGCCTGCTTGACGAGCACCGGATCAGCGCGCTCCCGGTGCTGGACAGCCGGCGTCCCTGCTGCTCGGCCCGCTGATGGTTGGTCACCTGCGACAGATCGCCGGGCACCACGCGTGTGCGTGACGATCAGCTCATCTCAACGCGAGCACATCTCGTCCAGGAAGGCGTCGAGGACCCCGAGATAGACGTCGACGTCGGCGGCGTCGTGCGCGAAGCCCGCGTGGGGGCCGGACGAGGAAATGGCGTCCCACACACCCCGATTGGCGAAGAACACCCGACGAGTGTCGGTGAACAGCGGGTCGAAGCCGGCATGGGCCTCGTGCGCGTTCCGGGGCAGCTCGGGCAGCAGGCAGTAGCCGGAGCGAGCACCGAACCTGTGGGCCCGCCACTCCAGCCCGCGTTCCCGTGCGGCGGATTCGATGCCGTCCGACAGGCGCCCGCCGAGTCGTGCGATCCGGTGGTGCTCGGCCGGGGTCATCAACTCGGTCAGGACGACCTCGGCGCAGACGAGCGACAGGGCGTTGGCGAACAGCGTGCCACCCAGGGCGATTCCGACCGTCGCACCGGTTTCGTCCCCGAGATTCGACTCGACCAGCGAGGCCAGTTCACGGGTCATGCCCACGGTGCCGATGGGGATGCCGCCACCGATGCCCTTGCCGCCGGTGACCATGTCGGGCGAGATGCCGTAATGAGTGACCGTTCCTCCGTAGAGGTCGAACTGGGTGTGGGTCTCGTCCAACACCAGGAGCGTGCCGTACAGCGTGCACGCCTCGCGCAGTCCGTGCAGGAAGTCGGCGTCGGGCAGCACGGTCCCGCAGTTGGTCAGCACGCCCTCGGTCAGGACGGCTGCCGTCCTTTCCTTGCTCAGCACCCGCTCGACCGCATCGAGGTCGTTGAACTCCACCACCGCGAGATCACGCGGCGCCGCGCCCAGGCCGGTCGCCTCCGGCAGGAGCCAACCGGCCCCTGCGTCGGCCCAAAGGGTCTCCTGGAGCTGACCGTGGTACTTCCCACCGAACAGCAGAACGCCCTGGCGGCCGGTGGCCACCCGGGCAATCCTGAGGGCCTCGCTGTTGGCGGTCGTCGCGGAGAGGGTGAACTGCCACTGCGGAAGCCCGAAGCGCAGTCGCAGCTGCTCGCATACTCCCAGCGCCGGCTCGACCGGCAGGAAGCTCTGTACGGCGCGTGCGGCCTGCTCACCGATGACCTGGGCCAGCCGGGGGTGTGCGTAGCCGAGGACGGTCGACATGTCGCCGACGTTGAAGTCGAGGTAGCTGTTGCCGTCGACATCCGTGAACGTCGCTCCGTGGCCGTGGGAGACCCACACGGTCGGGGTCCGGTAGAAACCGGCCATCCAGGCCATGGGCACGCCGCTGGGCATGCACTCGCGTGCCTTCGCGCCGAGGGCCAGCGACTGCGGGACCCGTGCGCGGAAGTCCGCGTCCTCGCGTTGGCGGATCCGCTTCAGAGATTCGTATTGTTGTTCGGTCAGTCCGAGCGATGTGTCCATGAGTCAGCACCTCTCCATGGATTGGTGCCACGGCCCAGCCTAGTTCGAGTGCGCGGCAGTGCGTGGTGATGAGGGCTGGTCGACCGCAGCGGATCGTCGAGTTCTCGACTTCGGTCATGACGTGGTCAGAAACATTGAATACCTGACATAGCGGCATATGCGACCGCCGGTCGTGCTGGAATGACACCTTCCGGGGCCGGGGTGGGGTCGAGCAAAGGCGGCGCGGTGCGTACCACGACGGAGAAGACCTTCCGAGCGCTGCTGGAAGCAGCGCCCGACGCCATGGTGATCTGCGGCCGGGACGGGCTCATCGCTCTGGTCAACGCGCAGACCGAGGCGTTGTTCGGCTACGGGCGCGAGGAACTCCTCGGTCGGCCGGTCGAGGTGTTGGTGCCGGGCCGCTTCCGGGGAGCTCACGTCGGCCACCGGAGCGCCTACGTCGCCGACCGCAGGGTCCGGCCGATGGGCGCGGGCCTCGATCTGTTCGGGCTGCGCAAGAACGGGGAGGAATTCCCGGTCGAGATCAGCCTCAGCCCCTTGGAGACCGCCGAGGGCACGCTGCTCTCCGCCGCCATCCGCGACGTC
This sequence comes from Streptacidiphilus sp. MAP12-20, assembly GCF_041262525.1. NCBI lineage: Bacteria > Bacillati > Actinomycetota > Actinomycetes > Kitasatosporales > Streptomycetaceae > Streptacidiphilus > Streptacidiphilus sp. MAP12-20. The sequence continues at coordinate 146,505 of NZ_JBGCCK010000010.1, read as the reverse complement.
AGCGACCGCAAGGCCACCGAAGCCGCGTTGGCGCGGCTCTACGAAGAGCAGCGGCACGTCGCGCTGACCCTCCAGCGCAGCCTGATGGGCTCGCCGCCGCCGGTGCCGGGCGTGCTCACCGCCGCCCGCTGGCTGCCCGCCAGGCAGGGCGCCGGCGTCGGCGGGGACTGGTTCGACCTGATCCCGCTGGGCGGCGGCCGGATCGGCATGCTGATCGGCGACGTGATGGGACGCGGCCTGGACGCGGCCGCCGTCATGGGCCAACTGCGTTCCGCCGCCCACGCCCTGGCCAAGACCGGGATGCCGCCCTGGCAGCTGATGCAGGCCCTGGACGCCGTGGTGGCCGAGCTCCCGGACCAGTTGGTCACCTGCTGCTACCTGACACTGGACGCCGACAGAGGCGAGCTGACGGTCTGCTCGGCAGGCCATCTGCCGGTGCTGCTGCTCGACCCGGAGGGCCTGGCCCGTCCGCTGCCGGTACCGGTCAGCGTCCCGCTGGGTGTGGGGGAGGTCCCGCACCACCAGGCGACCCTGCCGGTCGTCCCCGGCTCGGTACTCGCCCTCTACACCGACGGGCTGGTCGAGAGCCCTGGTACGGACCTCCAGCTCCAGATCGACTCGCTCGGCACCGCCCTGGAGAAGCTGGTCCCCACCGCGCCGACCCTCGACCGCGCGGCGGACGAGATTCTGGCGGCTCTTCTGCCCGGTCTCGACGACTACGCCGACGACGTCACCCTTCTGCTCGCCCGGATCCCCCCGCCCGCCCTGACGGTCCACTCGCCTGAGCTTCCGGGCGACGCCTCCGCTGCCAGTGTGGTGAGACGGTTCCTGCGCATGAGCCTGGCGGACTGGGGTTGCGCGCCGGACCTCATCGACCTCGCCGTTCTGCTGGCGTCGGAGCTCGTCGCCAACGCCGTCCGCCACGCTTGCGGTCCGATCGGGCTGAGGCTCCGGCTGGCGCACGGTGAACTCGGCCTCGAGGTCAGCGACGGTAGTCCGTTCCTCCCGCAGGCCCGGCGCGCGACGGCGGACGAGGAGTCGGGCCGGGGTCTGCAGCTGATCGACTCCCTGTCCGCCGCCTGGGGAACCCGTGCCACGACCACGGGCAAGGCCGTGTGGCTGGCCCTACCCTTCACCGGAGCCGTGGGCGGTTCCGACAGCCACTGACCTCCCCTTCGGGCCTCGCGTGTGCTGGCGGGTGGCCGATCCGGCGGAGTGAGCCGTGGGTCGGCGTTCAGCCGACCGGGACGACCGCGACGGGGCACCGCGCGTGCTGCACAACGGCCCGACTGACCGATCCGAGGCGGCGTTACGGGGCCCTCCGCCGAAGCCGTGGCCGTCACTCCGACGCCTCATCACAGGGGGTGCGTCGGCACGGAGTGGTGTTCCATGAATGGAAGGCTTGATTGCGGCCGGATCTTAGCGCTCCAGCGGCCGCTTGCAGCGGGGCGAATCCAGCTGATCGTGCGGAAGGATGTGCTCCTGCGTCCGCTTGACCTCCAGTCACCGGCTTTCCGGGCTGAAGTTCTCGACGAGCCGTTCGGGTGCGGCCTGCTTCCAGGAGTCCACCAGAATGTCGTACAGCTCGGCACTGCCTTCCAGAGCGCCGAGTCGCACACGTACCCAAGCGGAAGACGCCTCATGCGGCGGCACCCAGAACTTCCGTGGCTCCGCAGAGATCAACTCCGCCCGATCATGCTTCGGACACCGCACGGCGAATGACGTCTGGTCGTCGGGAACCGTGACGAACATCTTCCCGGCGACCCGAAACGTGGGCATGTTCCACGCCTCCTTTTCCACGGTCTCCGGGAGGGACAACGCGATACGGCGGACATCATCGGCATCGACCATGGTCGCCACCCTAGACGCGCAGGGTGGCCGCGTCGGCATCAGCCACCCGTTCGGGCCGTGGCCTCGGATCGGTGGCCGGGGCGTCAGAATGTCACCGTTCCCCAGCTGCTCGCTCCGGGCACGGCGGAACCGGGGACTATCTACCGGTGACAGCCGGCACTCCGGGCTTGGTGGCGCGTCGGGTCAGTCCAGCTCGGGGTAGTACCTGCGCTGGTACTCCGAGAGCTGGGAGGCCGCCAGATCGCCGCTGCCCCGGCAGATCGGGCAGACCTGCTCGTGGCCGCACAACTGGCAGCGGCCCCACGCGCCGGACCCCCACCCGCTGCCGCCGCACGCCGGACACCAGCCCAGGCCGTCGCACTCATAGCACAGGACGTAGCCCGGGGTGAGCGTCTCCGGCGTCCGGACCGGCTCCGGCCAAGGAGACGCGGAGCGCCCGCCCTGATCCTCGCTCATGTCACCACCCCCCGGTCGGCCAGTGTACGGCGGACCAGTCGGACAGGGGCATCCGGCTTCGTGCTCGTCGGGCTGTGAAGAGGTGACCGCCTCGCTCTTCGCGACGCTGAAACGCCCGCGAGCAGTGCCGCTGGTTCAGTGAGGCAGGCCGCGGCCGAACCTGGCCACCAACCGCCGGTAGACGCGCGAGCCGCGGATCGACAGCGATTCGGGGAACGGCGCGGTCGGCGCCCCGCGACCCTCCAACCAGGACTGGAAAACGGCCGGCGAGGTGTCCGCGCGGACCGTCAGCCTGGCGAGCCGCAGGGTGTCGTCGGAGGTCGAGCTCAACGCGTTACCCGTAGCGCAGGCGCAGTCCCAGTCGGCCCGTTGCACCCTCCTGCGCACGGCAGCGCCGTGATATCCGTGCGGGTACGCGTAGCAGGAGGCGCTGTGCCCGAGAGCGTCCTCCAGCTCCTGCTTGCACAGCACGATCTCCTCACAGAGGCGCTTGCCGGGCAGGGTGTCCAGCGCGGCGTGCGTGCGCGAGTGACCGCCGATCTCGACGCCGAGTGCGTCCAGCCCCGCGATCTGACGCCAGTTCAGCATGTCGGCCGGGGGCAGTAGGCTGCCGGTGGGCTGCCCGCCGGGCGGATGCACGGCCCCGGTGGTGACGAAGAGCGTCACCGGCATCTCGCGGGCGGCGAGCAGCGGGGCGACGGTCCAGTAGAAGTCCGCGAATCCGTCGTCGAAGGTCAGCACGGCCGCTCGGGGTGGCAGCGGTGTTCCGCCCCGGATCGCGGAGACCAGCCGCCGCAGCGGGACTACCGAGACGCCGACGTCCCTGAGGCGGTCCAGCTGTTCGACGAAGGCGCGCGGCGTCACTGTGAGCGGTGCGATCCAGTCCGGCGGGTCGTCCGTGACGGAGTGGTAGAGCAGGATCGGAACCGCGTTCATGGTCCGGCACCGCCCTGCGCGCCCACGTCGGCGCCCAGGACCCGGCAGGGGGCGCCCCCTTGAGCGGCCGCGTACTGGACCGTAGTACGTGGGCGATTCGGCAATCCTCCAGCTTTCGGCCGGGAGGTGCCCCCTGCGAGGTGCCGGGCGAGGCTCCACCGGCCTCCGGCCGGAGGCGCCCCCTGGGCTGGACGGAGAGACGCCCGCGCCGCAGCGCGGCGGCCTGCCCCGGGAGGGCCGCGGCGTTCCGGTTCCGCCTCGACTCCGGTGCCCGCAGGCGCGGCGGTCGCCCGCTCGGCACGCCCCGAGCCGGTCGGTCGAGGCCCCGGCCCCGGACGCGGCCGCGCCTGCGACCGTGACGGAAGCGCGTGCGGTCCGGTCGGCAGGCACGTCATGGCGGCTCACCCCCTCCGGCAGCGCAGCGCGCCACAGAGGTAGCCGAGCGGGCCGTAGGCCATGCCGCGCAGCTCGAGCCGGGTCAGCTGCGCCCCGTCGACGCCGAGCCCCAGCCCGAGTCCCGGCGCGCTCAGGGCGGCACTCGGCGCCGGCGAACGGCGCGAACGGCGGAGGGCCTGCCCGACGCCGCGCTGAGCCCCGCGCAGCAGCACCGGCAGCATCGTCGGCTCGTGGGCGACGGCCGCCGCGAGATAGGCGCCGAAACCGGCGCCGGAGCCGTAGGCCTGTGCCGGCAGGGCGTCGCGGGTACGCCGGGGGTGGTGCCAGACGAGTGCGTCGGGGGAGTAGGCCAGCGTGGCTCCGGCCACCAGGACCCGGAAGAAGGCGAGCAGGTCGTCGCCGCCCCGCGCGTGGGTGCCGGTGCCCGTGGCCGGGTCGAATCCGCCCAGCCGCCGCAGCAGTTCGGCCCGGAAGGCCATGTTCGCTCCCGTCCCGAAGTGGGCGCCGACGAACGGGAAGAGCGGACTGGCCGAGGGCTCGTCCAAGGACCAGCGACGGGGGGTGAAGCCCATCACCTGCCGCCGAGCCTCCAGCGCGGCCTGCACGGCGGTCTCCAGTTCGGCCGCCAGGACGAGACCGGTCACGCAGCCGAGGGTCGGGTCCGCTGCGAAGGCGGCTGCGAGGGCCCAGGGCCACCCGGGGTCGACCACGGCTGCGTCCTCGGTGAAGGCCACCAGCGGTCCGTGCGCGGCGGCCAGGCCGCGGTTGTGGGCGCGGGCCAGACCCGGCAGCGGTTCGCGCAGATAGCGCACCCGCGCCGGGTACCCGGTCAGCACCAACTCCCTGACCTCGTCGTCGCCGGGCGTGTTGTCCACCACCAGCACCTCGAGCCGCGGATAGCCGGTCCGCAGCAAGGAGTCCAGGCAGCGGCCGAGCGACTCGGGTCGGTTGTGCGTGGCGACGACCACGCTGATCCCCGGTGCCTCGCCGGCCTCGAGCGGGGCGGCCTCGCGCCGCGCGACCGGGGGATTGCTGACGGGGCGGAGTTCACGATGGGCGGCGGCGACCAGCGCGCGGCGGAGCCCGGCCGGATCGCCGGGTGCGCCGGTGGCCTGGACCAGTCCGAGCGGGTGTCCGTGCAGCCGCACCAGCGCCGACACGCGTCCGTACGGGACGACCGGCCCGAGGCCGCCCGGTGAGCGCAGCTCCTCCGGCCGGTCCAGTTCCAGCTCGACGACCCGGACGGGGGTGTAGCGCATTTCGCGTGCGGCGAGGCAGGGGCAGGCTGCTGCGGAGCGCCGGTCGTGGCCTCTCATCGGACTACCTCCATCCCCTCCACCGCCGCGTGGCCGGCCCGCCATTCGCGGGATCGTCCGGCGGGCAGGGTGCGCGGCACCCGGCGTCCTTCGGACATCGTGCAAAGCTGCGCGTGTCCGTTGCGGCGGGGAAGTCTACGGCGGGGGAGTGTGCGGCGCGGAAGTTCCGGGCCAGGGACCGCGACAGGGACCGCGACGACGCGCAGGTCCGAGCGGTGCGCGGGCCGGCACAGTGAGTCCCGGCGACGGGGTCGACAGCCGGGCTGACGGTGGCTCGGACTCGTGGTCCTTCGGCGCGCCGACCTGGGCGCGGCGCGGCGTTGCTCATCGGAGAAGGCCTCTCCGCAGGGGGAGGGTCGGCGCGCGGCGGCTCCGCCTCGCTCGGCGACGTGTGCGTCGGGCGCGGCTTTACGGCGCGGGTGCTCCCGCACAGGGAAGAATTGATCGCAACAGCGGCTGCCCCAGCCCTGACTCCTCGGCCCCACCCGAGTCTTGCCCCCGGCCACTGGTCGATCTGGACGCTTTGGCGTCGACCACCACGGCGGCAGTCGCAAGGACTGCCAGGAACCCATCATGGGAAGCCGGGGCTCCGAAAGTCAAGACTATTTGCCCAAGTTTTCACTAATTGCCGGATTTGCCAGGCTTGCTGGCACTCGCCAGGATCAGCGCGTCCAGTGCCTCCGGCGCGGCGGGCCGGCCGAAGTACCAGCCCTGCCCCCAGGCGCAGCCCAGGCGCCGCAGCCGTTCCGCGGTCTCCGGCGTCTCCACGCCTTCGGCGGTCAGGACGAGGCCGAGACTGTCCGCCAGTGAAACCAGGCCGCTGACGATCCGCCAGGCGACATCGTCCTCGCCCCGGTCGCCGGGGTCGACGATGAACGAGCTGGACAACTTGAGTCCGGCCAGTGGCAGGTCGCGCAGGTAGGCGAGGTTCGACCAGCCGGTGCCGAAGTCGTCGACGGCCAGGGTGACGCCCCGGTCGACCAGCCCCTGCAGCACCCGCAGGGACTCGTGCCCGGGGTCGAGCGCGGTGCCCTCGGTGAGCTCCAGCTGGAGCAGGGACGGTTCGAGTCCGGTGTCCGCGAGAATCCTGCCGACGTCGGTGAGCAGCCCCTTGCTGCGGGCCTGACGAGCCGTGATGTTGACGTTTACCTGGGGCGCGAGCGGGCCGAAACGGCGCTGCCAGTCGGCCGCCTGGGCGCAGGCCTGCTCCAGGATCCAGCGGCCGAGCGGCAGGATCAGGCCGGTCTCCTCGGCCGCGGCCACGAACTCGTCCGGCACCAGGACCCCGAGCAGCGGATGGCGCCAGCGCACCAGCGCTTCCACCGCTGCCAGCGAGCCGTCCGACAGTGCGCACAGCGGCTGGTACTCCAGGAAGAACTCCCCCCGTTCGAGTGCCAGCGGCATCCGCACGGTCACCGTGTAGCGGCTGACCGCCTCGGCGTTCGTCCGCGCGTCGTAGAGCGTCCAGCGATCGCCGCCCGCCTCCTTGGCGCGGTAAAGGGTGAGGTCCGCGGCGCGGACGGCCGCGCCGGGGGTGATCGTTCCGACCGGGCGCTCCAGCACGCCGACGCTCGCGCCCACGGCGAGCTGGTGCCCGTCGATCCGGATCGGCTCCTCCAGCGCGTCGAGGACCGTCCGTGCGGCGCTGACGGCGTCGTGCTCGCCCCGGCAGTGCTCCAGCAGCACCACGAACTCGTCGCCGCCCAGTCGGGCGACCAGGTGGCCCAGCGGGGTCAGCGCGGCGGAGAGCCGCGCCGCCACCTCGACCAGCAGCTGGTCGCCGGTGGCGTGGCCGAGGCTGTCATTGACGATCTTGAATCGGTCCAGGTCGATGTAGCAGAGGCCGAAGTGGGAGCCGGGCTCCGCGGTCGCGAACAGCTGCTCCAGCCGCTCGAAGAAGGTCGCCCGGTTCGGCAGGCCGGTCAGCGGGTCGTGGGTGGCCTGGTGGCGCAGCCGCTCCTGGAGCCGGTAGCGGTCGGTGATGTCCTCGAGCATGGCGACCTGGTAGCGCGGCTCCCCGTCCTCGTCCCTGATCAGCGAGCAGGTCAGGTGGGTCCAGACCACCTCGCCGTCCTGGCGGTAATACGGCTTGTCGCACTGGAAGCTCTCCCGCTTGCCGGCGATCAGATCCTCGTAGGCGCGCCAGACCTCGGGGCTGTCCTCCGGGTGGACGAGGTCGGTCACCTGCTGCCCCTGCAGGTCCTCCAGCCTGGCCCCGAACATCTCCAGCAGCGAGCGGTTGGCGGTCAGGATCTCGCCCTCGACGCTGCCCACGCCGATGCCGACCGCCGCGTGCTCGAACAGGGCCCGGAACCGCGCCTCGGAGGCGTGCAGTGCCTGCTCGGCCTCGCGACGCGCGATGTCCGCGGCGGCCCGAATCGCCTCCTGCTGGAACAGCGTGCGGTCGCGTAGCGCGGTGGCCCAGGCCGCTGCGAAGGCGCCGCTCAGATCCGGCTCCTGGGAACCTCCGGGCATGGCGCGGAGCAGCTGCACCGCGTGCGCCAGCAGGTCCGGATCGGTGAAGTGCGCGTTGACCAGCGCCGTGGCGGCCTGGTCGGCCCGGCCGGAGCGGATCATGGCGGCCGTCAGCGCGCCGAGGGCGGTGATCTTCCGCGGATGCAAGGAACTGCCATGGGCCTGGAGGAGTTCCGTCCAGCGCTCTGGGAAGGGAGTCTGGGGCTGATCTCCGGGCGGCGTTCCGGTCACGGCAATCGCCCGACGCCGACCAGTCCGGCCATCCGCTCCGGTGCCGGTCCGACCGCGTCCGGGCTGTCCGGCCGCCATTGGGTGAGGTAGACGATGCCCGGGTCCACCACGTCGAAGCCGTCGAAGAAGGCGGTGATCTCCTCACGGCCGCGCATCGTGAGCGGAGTGCGGGTGCGCAGGTAGATGTTCTGGTGCGGGCCCACCTGGTCCGGGCGGCCTTCGCGGCAGGCGTGGCAGAGCACCAGCGCGCTGCCCGGAGGCAGGGCGTCCCGCAGGTGCGCCACCAGGCGGTGCGGCTCGGCCTCGTCGGGAACGAAGTGCAGCACGGCTACCAGCAGCAGGGCCACCGGGGCCCCGCCGTCCAGCAGGGCGGCCACGTCCGGGCGGGCCAGCAGATCGTCCGGTTCGGTCAGGTCGGCCTGGACCACGAGGCTGAGCGGGTCCTCGGTCAGCATCGCCGCGCTGTGCGCGACGGCCACCGGATCGCGGTCGACGTAGACCACGCGCGCCTCGGGCTGCAGCTCGCGGGAGACCTCGTGGACCGGGCCGAGCGTCGGGATGCCGGAGCCGATGTCCAGGAACCGGGTGAAGCCCTCACCGGCCAGATACTGGACCGAGCGACGCAGAAAAGCGCGGTTCGCCCGCATGATCTGCGGGAGTTCCGGCCAGAGTTCCATGGCCTTGCGCGCCATCCTGCGGTCGGCCTCGAAGTTGTGACTGCCACCGAGGTAGTAGTCGTACACCCGGGCCGCATTGGGCACGTCGAGATCGATCCAGCTCGGTGACCATGTCTTGCGTCGCACGGTTCGCGCTCCTTCCGGCCGGGAGCGACATCCGGGGCTGTGAGGCACCATACTATGACAAAAGCCGCAAATTCGGACGACAAGCGCGGAGTTGTCGCAGTCGCGGAGCAACTTCGGTGGGACGGCACGATGGCTGGACGCATCGAGGACTACGCGCTAATCGGCGACCTGGGCACGGCGGCGCTGGTAGGCGCCGACGGATCGGTCGACTGGCTCTGCCTGCCGCGCTTCGACTCGCCCTCCTGCTTCGCCGCGCTGCTCGGCGAGGAACGCCACGGCCACTGGCGCCTCGCGCCTGCGTCCACCTTCTCACCGGCGCCCGGTCCCGCGCCGGCCTCCGCGCCCGCTCCCGCGCCGGCCTCCGCGCCCGGTCCCGCGCCGGCCTCCGCGCCCGGTTCCGCGCCGGCCTCCGCGCCCGCTCCCGCGTCAGGGCCCGCATCCGCCTCTGCGTCAGCGCGCGGGCCCGCCTTGTCGCCCACGTCCGCGCCCGCGCCCGCGTTCGCGTCCGGATCCGCTGACGCCGTCGTCGTCGGGCGGCGCTACGTGGGTGACACCCTGGTGCTGGAGACCCGCTGGCGGACGCCAGGGGGTGAGGTGCGGGTGGTCGACTTCATGCCGCACCGGGTGCGCGAGCCACGGCTGGTCCGGCTGGTGGAGGGGCTCTCGGGCAGCGTGGAGATGCGCGGTGAGCTACGGCTCCGCTTCCACTACGGCCGCGTGGTGCCCTGGGTGCGCCGCACCGGCCACCACCGCGTCGCCGTCGCCGGACCCGACGCCGTCTGGCTGAGCGTTCCCCTGGGCGTGCACACGTATGGTGCGGGGGCCGGGGCCGACGGCTGCACCCGCTCGGACTTCATCGTCACCGCCGGGCAGAGCGTCGCCTTCACGCTCGCCTGGCAGCCTTCGCACCTGACCACGATCGGCCGCTTCGACGCGGCGCAGAGCCTGCGGCAGACCCTCGCGGCGTGGGAGCGCTGGTCGGCGGGCTGCCGGTACCAGGGGCCTTGGAGGGCGCCGGTGCTGCGTTCGCTGCTGACGCTCAAGGCGCTCAGCTACGAGCCCACCGGCGGCATCGTCGCCGCGCCCACCACCTCGCTGCCCGAGTGGATCGGTGGTGAGCGCAACTGGGACTACCGCTACTGCTGGTTGCGCGACTCCAGCCTCACCCTGGCCGCGTTGCTCCGCGGCGGCTACCAGGAGGAGGCCGCGAGCTGGCGGCGCTGGCTGCTGCGTGCCATCGCGGGTGACCGGACCGGCGTGCAGGCGCTGTATGGGGTGGCGGGGGAGCGGGCTCTGGAGGAGTCGGTCGCCGAATGGCTGCCCGGCTATCGGGGCTCACGTCCGGTGCGGGTCGGCAACGCGGCGGTGCGGCAGGTGCAGCTGGACGTCTACGGCGAGGTGGCGGACACGCTCTGCCGCGCGCTGCGGGCCGGGATCCCGATGGAGCGCCAGGTCTGGAGCCTGTTTCGATCCCTGATGGCGGCGATGGCCAGCCGCTGGCGGGAGCCGGACGAGGGCCTGTGGGAGATGCGCGCCGGGCGGCGGCACTTCGTGCACTCCAAGGTCATGTGCTGGGTTGCCGCGGACCGCGCGGTGCGGATGGCCGAGCAGACCGGCCTGCCGGCCCCGCTCGCCGAGTGGCGCGCGCTGCGCGACGCGGTCCACGCGGACGTCTGCGCGCGCGGATACGACGCGGAGCGCGGCGCGTTCGTGCAGTACTACGGCGGCACCGGGCTGGACGCCTCCGCGCTGTTGCTGGCGCAGAGCGGCTTCCTGCCGGCGCAGGACCCGCGCGTGGTCCGCACCGTGGAGGCGATCAGTTCCGAGCTCGGTCCTGACGGTTTCGTCCGCCGCTACGGCCAGGGAGCCGAAGGCGATGGGCTGGACGGACCCGAGGGAGCGTTCCTGGCCTGCAACTTCTGGCTGGCCGAGGCGCTGGCGCGCGGCGGCAGCCCGGACCGGGCGGCAGAGGTCTTCGCCAGGACGGCGGCGGCCGGCGGCGAGCTCGGCCTGCTCAGCGAGCAGTGGGACCCGGCGACGGGCCTTCAGCTGGGCAACGCCCCACAGGCGTTCACCCACGTCGCGCTCGTCAACGCGGCCTTCGCGCTGGCCGACTCGGCAGCGCAGTCGGCAGCGAACCCGGCCGTGGGGGCCTCCCTGGCCGCCGCCGATGCGCCGTCAGGGGAGTGAGCGGCGCATTCGGAATGGCACGCGCCCCTGATGCACTGGGCGCGCCCTACAGTGTGTCATCGAGCTTGCGCGCTCTGTCATGAGAGTGCTAGCAATTGTCACTGAACGCACCTGCCTAGGGATCCCCCTGACCATGCGGCTCACCTTCCTCGGGACCACCTCCAACAACGGCAACTGCCCCACGCTCTACGCGACCGATCGGGGCACCCTGGTGGTCCAGGGCTACACGGTCACCGATCCGCACGCGCGGGACCAGCTGCGGGATCTGCTGCCGGGGGAGGACGTGGTCGAGATCCCGAGGGAGCTGCTGCTGCACTTCCTGGGTTGAGCCGCCCCGGCTGAGCGGCGGTTGCCGGGGGCGGCGGAGGGGCGGAGGGGGCGGTGGCGTGACGGACTTTCAGCGCGAGCGCGAAGCGCTGGGGGCGTGGCTGCACCGGCTGCGCCGCGACTCGGGGCTCAACGGCAAGGATCTCGCGCTGCGCCTCGGCTGGGCCGCGTCCAAGGTCTCCAGGATCGAGCACGGGAGGCAGACGCCGACCACGGCCGACCTCGCCGCCTGGGCGCAGGCCTGCGGCAGTCCGGAGGCGGCGGCCGAGCTGTCGGCCCGGCTGCAGGCACTCGACAGCCACTACGTCACCTGGCGCCGCTCGCTGCGCGCGGGCCACGCGCCGCGCCAGCGCGTCGGCATGGAGCTGGACCGGGGCACGTCGGTGCTGCGCGTCTTCGAGTCGGCCATGGTCCCCGGCCTGCTGCAGACCGCGGAGTACGCGCGCGCCCTGTTCACCTCGCTGGTCGCCCTGCAGGGCACCCCGGACGACGTCCCGCAGGCGGTCGAGGCCCGGATGGAGCGGCAGCGCAGCCTCTACCACCCCGGCCACGAGTTCCACTTCGTGCTCACCACGGCCGCGCTGCGGGCCAGGCTCTGCCCCGTCGAGGCGCACCGCGGCCAACTGGACCGGCTGCTCGCCGTCGCCTCACTGCCCGGGGTGCGCCTGGGCGTGATACCGGACGAGGCGCTGCTGCCGCTCTCCCCGCTGCACTCGTTCTGGATCTACGACGAGCGCCTGGTCCAGGTGGAGACCTGGACGGCGGAGGTCAACGTCACCGACGCCGCGGAGATCGCGCTCTACCTCCGCGTCTTCGAGCACTACGCCGCCGTCGCCCGGTACGGCGGGGGCGCCCGCCGGGTGCTGGCGACGGTGCTCGCCGAGCTGGGCGCGCCGGCTGATGCGGCGGTTCCGCCCCAGCTCAGCAGGGATTCGCAATAACGCGCAATCACCCTCCCGCTACGGACGGGTGGGATCTACCCTCCCCCTATGGCGGACAGCTCCCTGGCGATCGGCTGGCTGCTGCGCGCAGCGCCCGTCCCTGGCCTGACCTTGGCCGAGTGGGACGGCCGCCCGGACGGCAGCGCCGAACTCGCCGTTGGCGTGGTCTGGGACGCGGTGCGCGCCGATCTCGAACTCGGCATCGAGGCCCTCGACCGGCTCCGCCTGGCGGGCCGGGCGGGCCCGGCCCTGTGCGCGGTACGGGAGAACCTGGTCACCGTCCTGGTCCCGGTCGGCACCGCCCGTAGCTGGACTCCGCCCATCGCCGGCGTCACCGCCTTCGGCCGCGGCGAACCGCTGCGGGTGCCGGTCCCGCGGATCTCCTTCGGCCCCTACCACTGGCTCGTACCGCCGGACGGCAGCGGCTTCCTCACCGACCCCTGCTGGCTCCGCCGCGCGCTGCTGCGCGCCCAGGGCGTCTACGCCGCCGTGCAGGCGGGCTGAACTGTCCCGCAGCGCAGGCCCGCTGCCCACAGCCCGGCGCTGGTGCTGGTGCCTTTCCAGCGCGCGGAGAGCGGAGAGTCGGCCCTCGCGGGCTGACCGTCACGCGGGCCCTTGGGTGGACCGACCGCTCGCGGTCCTCGCGTCGTGGGTGCCGTGGTGCCGGTCCGCAGCGCCCTCGGCCGGTCTCTACGCCGTCCGCGCCGGACTGCGCGGCCACCTGGCGCGGCTCAGACCGCCACGGACTCCGCCGCGTAAGGGGCCAGGACCAGGCGGATGGCCTCCTCCAGGCGGGCGTAGGCGTCCGCGAGGGTGGTGCGGCCGGTGACCCAGCCGACGAGTTCGCTCTGCCACGCCGCGTCGATGATGTGCGGGACCACCAGCCGCGCCGCCGCAGGGAGCTCCGGCATCAGCGCGAGGAGCGAGGCGCGGCCGGTGCTCGCCATGGCGTCGACGACCTCGCTCGCGAAGGGGTCCGTCGAGATCGTCACGGAGACCAGCAGCCGCGCCAGGTTCGGCTGCCGCTGGAAGGCGCGCATGCCGCGGTGCACGAAGCGGACGACGCGGTCGCTGCCGTGCGAGGGCGGCACCGGGCCGCGCAGTTCCGCGGCGAGGTCGTCCATCAGCCTCGCGCGCCAGTCGGAGGCCGCCGCGGCGAGCAGATGGTCCTTGGAGGAGAAGTAGCGGTAGGTCGTGCCGAGGGCGACCCCCGAGCGTTCGCTGACCTGCTTCATCTGAAGTCTTTCGACACCGGCCTCGGAGACGAGCGCGAGGGCCGCGTCGATCAGGTGTTTCCGGCGTTCCAACTGGCGGGGAGACATGGTCTCGACCGGCCTGGGGGACAGGTCTACCTTGGACACCACGCCATGGTACCGGGAACCTTGTTGCACCGGTATGACGCCTCATCAGCTGATCCGACCGGCGAGGAACCGCGGAGCGGCCCCCGCCGGTGGAACAGCGTTCTCGACGCGTGCCCCGGGATCGGGCTCAGGCCAGCGATATCTGCCCACCGCTGACGGTGATCTTCTCCGGCGCGAGCGGGGCCGGCGCCGGGCCGTGCGCGACGCTGCCGTCGGTGATGTGGTACTGGCTCCCGTGGCACGGGCAGTTGATGGTGCCACCGGAAACGCTGGCCACGGTGCAGCCCATGTGCGTGCAGATAGCGGTGAAGCACTTGAAGTCGTTGGCCGTGGGCTGGGTGACCACGACCTTCTGCGTGGTGTAGACCTTGCCGCCGCCCACCGGCACGTCCGACACCGGCCCGAGCGCCGCGCCCTGCGCCGCGGGGCTCGAGGCCGCCGGGCCGGAGGGGCTGCCGCCGCCGGTGGCGGGGGCCGTGGTCGACGCGGGCGGGGTCGTCGTCGGGGCGGTCGCGCCGCCGCCACTGCTGCTCCCGCCGCTCCCGCCGCTCGAGCACGCGGCCAGCACCGCGGTCGCGCCTACGACGCCGACCCCGGCCAGCACGGTCCGGCGGGAGGCTGTGGGCTCGAAGGCGGAGGCGGCGTCGGAGTCGGTGTCGTGGTTGTCGTGCGTGGGCGCGGACGTCATGGCTACTCCCGAGGTTCGAGGGTCTGTCGGGAGTGGGTACGCATGGCGCCCGCATGGGGTTCACGCGTCGGTGATGTCAGTCAGACTGTCGGCCTCCGCGTCGAGTTGCCGCCGGGCGTACTCACTGAGGAAGGGGAGGAACGCCCCGCAGTCCCGGCACGCGCGGGCGAAGGACGCCTCGTAGGTCGGTCGGGCCTTGAAGAAGCCGCCCCGGGGGAATCGGAGTTGGATCCGGTCGTTCCACCGCTGGGTGGCGAGGTGGAGCTCGCCCAGGGGACTGAGGCGCTCCGATCCGCAGACGCTGCATCGCATTCGCGGGACGATACAGAGCGCCGAACCCGGTCCCGCCACCGGGTCCCCGCCGCGCGGACCGCCAGGTCAGGGCAGCAGCAGTCCGCGCACCCGAGCCCAGCAGTCCGCGTCCGCGGCTGCCAGCAGGCCGGTGCGCGCGTCGCCGGGACCGTAGCGGTCGCCGTCGGGGCGGCGGGCGTGGCCGCCGGCCTCCTCCAGCAGCAGCACGCCCGGCGCATGGTCCCAGGGGAGAGTGCGCTGGTAGAGGATGAAGTCGCGCTCGCCGCGCAGCAGGCGCGGGTAGTCGACGCCCGCGCAGCTCGCGCCGCGGCCGAGGGACGCGAAGCGCGGCGCGGTCGCGGCCACCCGCTCGCGTGCCGGCTCGTCGAGAAAGCGCGTCAGCGCGTCCCCGTGGAGTGCCGCCGGATCGGCGGGCGCCGGTGCGCGGCGCAGCCGCGTCCCGTCGCACCACGCCCCCGAGCCGCGTTCGGCGACGAAGGCCTCGCCGGTCTCGGGCCGCAGGATCCAGCCCGCGACCGTCTCGCCGTCGCGTACCAGCGCCGCCATCACGGCGTACTCGGGTCGTCCGGCGACGAAGTTGGCCGTGCCGTCGAGCGGGTCCACGACCCACACCGCAGGGGCCTCGCTCAGCGCGTCCGGCAGCGTCGGGTCGGCGTCCGTCGCCTCCTCGCCGACCACGGGCGCGTCCAGCAGTTCCCGCAGCCGACGGGTGATCAGGGCCTCGGCCTCCCGGTCCGCGACCGTGACGACCTCCCCCGGGGCCTTCTCGCTGACCTCACCCTCCCGAAGCGCCCGGAAGCGCGGCACGATGGCGATCTCGGCTGCCTCGCGCAGGATCAGGGTCACGTCGTCGATCCTCATGTCCGACACCATAGGTCGCCCGGGGTCACGATTCAGGGCGGGTCACGAAGCAGTCGAGCAACGCGTCCAGTCCCGCGGTCAACTTCGGCAGGCCGCCGCGGACGGCTAGCTTCGGGGTTACGGCGCGCAGTCTTGGAAACTCTCTGGCCGAGATGTGCTGGAGGCCCAGACGGAAAGCAGGATTGCTTTCGTCGGGAGCGTCCACCATGGCCTCCAGGTCGGTCAGGACGTAGCCGAGGATCCATGCGGTGATGGCCTGGTGCGCCGTGGCGGCGTCGCGGTCGCTGAGGCCGGCGTCGGCCAGCAGTGCCAGCACGCGCTCGTGGTTCCTGAGGACGACGGGTGACCGACGCGCGAGTGGTACGGCCAACATGCGCGTCGCCAGGAGCGGGACGGCGTTGGGGTGGGTTCGGGAGACCTGGTAGGTGGCGAAGGCGGTCCGATGAATTCCGTGGCGCCACTCGGGTCCAGAAGGGTGACGGGCCGGATCGGCGTCAGGCGCGTCAGTGGCGAGGAGTTGGGAAATCTCATCGTGCAGCGTTTCCACCAGGCCGTCGAGCAGGCCGTCCTTGCTGTTCGCGTACCGGTACAGGGCCATGGCCTCGACGTCGAGTTCGGCCGCCACTCGGCGCATGCTGAGTGCCGACAGGCCATCGCGGTCTACCACTTGAAGGGCTGTGTCCAGCACGCGCTCCCGGCTCAGCCTGCCGTACCTGCCCGTGTCTCCGGCCCTGCGGCCGGGGCCGGAGTAGGCCTCTTCTTCCGGCATGCCTCGCCTCCGAGATAAGGAATGAGTGGAGCGGTATACGCATACGGTAGAAAATTACATCGTAGACAGCCGAGAACACGGGACGGAGCGAACGGACAACTCGTATCGTCGGCCTAGTACTCTCGAGTAAGGGGCCGATCGCCTCGTGCGTTTCCAGCAGGGCCGGGTGTCCCAGTGATGAGGGCTTCTGATCGACGGCTTGCTCGCGTTTCCCTCGCGCGCCGAGGGAGGCCGGTCCGGCTTCTCGTTCTGATGACTGTTCTGGCGCTATGGGTCGCGTTCGTGGGCTCGGCGCCCGGGAACGGCAGCCATTCCAGTGGCGCGGCGGTCGGATGCACGGTTCCGGCTCCCGTCGCGTCCACCCCCGCGACGCGGTCGCTCGGACTGTCCGGCCTTTCCGGTCTTCGCCTGGTGAACTACTATCCCTCGACCGCGGCATGGACCCTCATGTGGACCGATTGGCAGCCCCGGCGGATCGGCACGGACTTCGCCGCGATTCGCGCGCTGGGAGCGAATGCCGTTCGACTCATCCTCCAGCCCTCAGCATTCGGGTTCCCGAAGCCTTCGGCCGCGCGGCTCTCCGAACTCCACGAGGCGGTCACGCTCGCATCGCAGCACGGCCTGGCCGTCCAGTTGACGCTCTTCGACTGGTGGCGGGGGTACCAGGACCTCGCCGGCAGCGACCAGTGGGCCCGATCCGTCCTGCTGCCCTACCGCGACTCCCGTGAGGTCGCCTTCGTCGAGGTCCAGAACGAGATCGCCCCCGACGACCCCCAGGCCGTGTCCTGGCTTCGGCACGAGCTCCCCTACGTCCAGGAGGTCGCGGGTTCCATCCCTGTCACCGTCTCGGTCAGCGGAGTGAATCCGTTGCAGCAACTCGCCGCGTTGCGCAGCGCCCTCGTCGCCACCCCTGCTGACTTCTACGACCTCCACTTCTACGGGAATCCGGCCGCGGCGCTGGCCACCTTCAAGGCAGCGCGCCTTCTCGTGGCACCAGCCCCCCTGTTCGTCGGCGAAACGGGTGCGTCGTCGGTGTCACCGGGCTCGGACAGCGGCGCGCGGACCCAGGACCTCTACCTGCGGACAGTCGAATGGGCAGCGCACGCCGCCGGTCTGCCACCTGCCGCTCCCTGGATCTTTCAGGACATCAAACCGACCGCCGTCCCGGCGGGCGCCGAGAACTCGTCCCAGCTCTTGTCGTACGGGCTGCTGGACGGGAACGGCAACCCCAAACCGGCCGCCGCCTCGATCCGCTCCGCCTTCCTCGGCGAGGGGACGGACATGGCTTTCAACAACGACATGACCGTCGGATCGAACGGTCTGCCGGCGGACTGGGTGGCGGCAGCCGCAGGTCAGGGGACGGTCTCCTGGGTTCCCCCTGCGGGGCGCGGCGCACAGGGTGCCGCCATGTTCAGTCGGACCCAGGGCACGCCCGACAGCACTCCCTCGCTGTCGGTGGCGCCGGTGCTCCAGCCGGCCGCGCCGGGTGAGCGGTTCCGCATGACCGCCAGGGCGCGGGGTCTCGAGGCATCAGGCGTCAATGACATCGCCATCGCCTGGTACAACCTGTGCGACCAGTATCTCGGCGAGGACGACTCAGCCGCGCTGCCGAGCGGAACATCGCAGTGGCGGACACTTTCGGTCGAGTCGACGGCTCCGCCTGGCGCCGCCTACGAGCGACTGATGCTGAAGTCGACCGGCAATGCCGGCTCTGTGTCGTTCGCGGACGTGGCTTTCGACCAGGTCGGCGCCGCGCCGCCGCTCCCGTCGTAGGCGGGCGACAGGCGGGGGAGATTCCCCGTTGACGAGGCGGGATCAGGGGGCCATGCTGAACGTATACGGGACAAACTTCAGCTGTAAACATGGCTGGCTGGTCGACAGCGCTGACGCACACGCGTCGGCCCTTCCCTGCGCGAGCGGTGGCCCGGCCGAATTCATCACGGGCTGACGGGCTCTGAATCCGTGCGATCGCCGGAGAGCCTCTCCCTCGCCCCTTGCTCTTGCACGAGAGTGCAGCCCGCGTCAGGCAACCGGGCCCGCTCCCTTCCTTCGGGGAGACATTCAGAATGACCAAGACCTTGCGCTCGGAAAGACTGTCCGAGTTGCGCAGAGAAACCCGCCGAGAAACCCGCCGAGAAACCCCCAGGGCAGACGGGGCCCAGCTGGGCGGCGGTGTCAAGCTCTCGATTCTCATGGCCGCCTACAACGAGGAACGCACGATCTCCCGCGCGATCGACGCGGTTCTCGCGGTCCAGTACCCCTGCGAGATCGAGCTGATCGTCGTCGATGACGGCAGCTGGGACCGGACGGCGCAGTTGCTGGGGAAGGCGAGCGACGAGCGGCTTCGCGTCTCCACGCATCCCTGCAACCAGGGCAAGGGCGCGGCGCTTCTGACCGCGGCAGGCATCGCCACCGGAACGCACGTGCTGCCGTTCGACGCCGACATGGAATACGTTCCGACGGACATCCCGCGGCTGCTGGACCCGGTCATCCGGGGGCGTTGCGACGTGGTCTACGGGGCGCGCCTCTTCGGATTCAACACGGTGTATCAGTCCTATCGGTACGCCGTCGGCAACCGGCTGCTGACCCTCGCGGCCAACGTCCTGTTCGATGCCCACCTGGCCGATCTTCACACGTGTCTCAAACTGGTGCCGCTGCAGACGTTCCGGTCCTTGCACCTCACCTCGAAAGGGTTCGGGCTGGACACGGAGATCACTGCCAGGCTGCTGCAACGGGGTGTCAGGCCGTTCGAGGTCCCGGTCTCGTACTACAGCAGGTCACGCGCCGACGGAAAGAAGGTCACCTGGAAGGACGGCGTGCGCTGCCTGCTGATCCTGGGCCGGATTCGGGCGTCACGCAGCCACCAGCCTTCCCGGGGCCCGGTCCTGTTGAGGCCGTCTCCCGGTCGTCCGGGCAGAGTGGGGGGCGGCGTCGTCGGATCCGGATCGGGTGAGGCGGCATGAAGCGCACAGAGGTGGCCGGCCCCGGCACTCGCGAGCAGACGGAGGGGCCCGGCGGCGCTGCGTGGAAGAGCCCGGGTGCGCCTGCCCTGCTGAGCCCGCAGGGCAGGTCGCCCCTTTCCGTGGTGCGCTGCACCTCCCTGGCGGAGTTGGCCGAACTTCACCTCCCCTGGCAGGAGCTGCGGCAGCGCTGCGGCTCGCGCAATCCGTACACCTCGCCCACTTGGGTGGCCGCCTGGGCCGCGCACTTCACCGCCAAAGGCCGGCTCGACGTCCTGGCGGTGCTGCGCTCAGGTCAGCTGGTCGGCGTCGCGCCCTGCTACGTGCGTGCGCTGGGACCGGCGCTGCGCGTCGTACACCTCGTCGGGGCCGGGCAGCACTCGGCGCTGACCGAGCTGCCGCAGGTGCTCACGGAGACCTCCCAGGCGCGCTTGGTGCTGCGTGAGGTCGTCAGGCACTGGTGCAGTCGCTCCGCCGAGTGGGACTGGCTCGAACTGCCCATCGGAGCCGATCAGGGCTGGTTCGAAGCGGAGTGGCTCAGCGGTGAGATCGCGGCGCACGGACTGGTCCGTCACAAGACCACGCGTCCCAGCGTGGTGCTTCCGTTGCCCGAGCGGGTCGAGGAACTCGAGTCCACGCTCAAGCGCAACGTCCGCGAGAGCATCCACCGGGCGCACAACCGGCTCGAACGCTCCGGTCGCGCCTGGACAGTCACCCGGCACACCGGAGAGGGGGCGGTGCGGCGGGCGTTGCCGGTCCTTACCCGGCTGCACGAGGCGAGGTCACAGCTTCCGGGCCGCCGCCGCCATCCCGACGTACTGGGAGCGGCGGCTCACCGGGCGTTCCTGGCCGATGCCCTGCCGCGCATGGCCGCCGAGAGCGAGGCGGAGATCCTGACCCTCGACGTCGAAGGTCAGGCCGTGGCCGCCGAGCTCGTGCTCAGCGCGCCCCGGGCTGACTATCTGGCGTTCAGCGGGGTGGACCCCGCCTGGTGGCACGTCAGTCCCGTGACGCTGCTGGTCTGGCAGGCCGCCCGGAACGCGACCGCGCGCGGCCGTGCCGAACTCAACCTGTCGCTCGGCCCTGACGTGGCCAAGCTTCGCTGGAGCGAACGGGTGGTCCAGCACCCGGAGTTCGCGGTGTGCGGCCCCCGGATGCGGTCCCGGGCGGCTTACACGGGATACGCGGCGGCGGCCGCGGTTGCCTCGGTGCATCGGGAAGCCGCCCGCCATCGCGTCACGGGACAGTGAGTGAAGGGCTCGGTGACATGCAGACAAGTGACCGTCGTCCTCGGGTATGCGTCGTGGGGCCGAGTTGGCTCTTCACCGGCGGGCTGAGCCAGTACACCTGCCGTCTGGCGCGCGCGTTGGCGGAGGAGACCGAGGTCTCGGCGCTGCTCATGCGCCGGCTCCTGCCGAAGCGGCTGTATCCGGGGCGGGCTCGTGTCGGCGCCAAGGTCGCCTCCAGCGCTTACGACCCACGTGTCGAGGTCTACGACGGGGTGGACTGGTACTGGATCCCCAGCCTGCTCGGCGGGCTCCGGTGGCTGCGACGCCGGCACCCCGACCTGGTGGTGTTCCAGTGGTGGACCGGGACGGTCGCGCACAGCTATCTGGTCCTGGCCGCTGCCGCACGGTCTTTCGGAGCGAAAGTCGTCATCGAGTTCCATGAGCTGCAGGACACCGGAGAGGCCAAGGTCCCTGCCACCCAGGCCTACACCGGTTGGATCCTGTCCCGGCTGGTGCGGCGTGCCGACTCCTTCATCGTGCACTCCGCCTACGACCGGAGCCGACTGTCGAAACTGCTCGACCTGACCGGACAGCCCGTCGCCGTG
Organism: Streptacidiphilus sp. MAP12-20; assembly: GCF_041262525.1. Taxonomy (NCBI): domain Bacteria; kingdom Bacillati; phylum Actinomycetota; class Actinomycetes; order Kitasatosporales; family Streptomycetaceae; genus Streptacidiphilus; species Streptacidiphilus sp. MAP12-20. The sequence continues at coordinate 125,798 of NZ_JBGCCK010000010.1, read as the reverse complement.
GTGCCGCACGGGCCGTTCGACCAGTACGCGGTGCAGCATGCGCCGTCCCGGGACGGCACCGTCCGGCTCCTCTTCTTCGGTCTGATCCGGCCGTACAAGGGACTGGAGTACCTGTTGTCCGCCTTCGACCGGCTCAGCGCACAGGAGGTCGCGGGTTTCCATCTCACGGTGGTGGGCGAGACCTGGGAGGGCTGCACCGCACCGATCCGGATGATCGAGAGGGCGGAGCACCGCGACCGGATCACCTTGGTGAACCGGTATGTGACGGACGACGAAGCCAAGCACTACTTCGCCCACGCCGACGTGCTGGTCCTTCCCTACCTGCGCTGTTCGGCGAGCGGACCGTTGCACATCGCGATGAGCAACGGCCTGCCTGTGCTCATGAGCCGGGTCGGCGGACTGGCCGAGGCGGCCCGGGACTACCCGGGCGCGGTCATGGTCGAACCGGCCGACGTCGACGCACTCGTGGCCGGGCTGCGCACGGTGCGCGGCCGTGTGGGCGGGCACTATCGCGATCCGCACAGCTGGCGCCGCAACGTCGACGCCCTGCTGGCCTGCTCCGGGCAGGATGTCCCGGAGGCAGCGCCGTGAAGATCGCCATGGTCGCTCCCGGATACCCGCCGGCACCCGGTGGAGTGGAGACCGTCGTCGCGCACAGCGCCCGCGCGCTGGTCCGGGCCGGACTCGCCGTCGAGGTGCTCACCCAGGAACCCCGGCGCGGCAGCGGCTCGGTGGGCAGCGGCTCGGTGGGCAGCGACGCGGTGGACAGCGGCTCGGTGACCTGGGACCAGGGAGTGCTGGTACGCCGGTTCAGCTGCAACCGGGCGCGGACGTACCGCTGCGCACCAGGGCTGTACTGGTATCTGAACCGGCACTGCGAGGAGTACGACGTCGTGCACGGCCACAGCTACCACGCCCTGACCGGTGTCGCCGCGGCGCTCTGCCTTCCGACGAAGCAGCCCCGGACCCCCTATGTCTTCACACCGCACTACCACGGCACCGGTCACACCCCGGCCCGGGAACTCCTGCACCACGCCTTCCGGCCACTCGGCCGCGCCGCCGCAACGGCCGCCGAAGCCATCGTGTGCGTCTCACCTCCCGAGGCGGACCTTCTGCGCAGCCATTTCCCCCACGTCACGGAAAAGATCACGATCATTCCCAACGCCGTGGACGCCACCGCGATCCGCGCCGCGCACGCCGTGGACGACCAGCCGCCGACCGTCCTCAGTGTCGGCCGCCTGGAGCGCTACAAGCACACGGACCTGCTCATCGAGGCTCTGGCCCACCTGCCCGTCACGCTCGGACCGAGCAGCGTCGGCGGTCCGCTCCAGCTCGTCGTGATCGGTTCCGGACCCGACGGCCCCCGTCTGCGGCAACTCGCCCGGGACTGCGGTGTCGCCGACCGGGTGCGCTTCCTGGGGCAGATCGCCGACGAGGACGTGCACCGCTGGCTTCGCACCGCCCGTGTCCTGTGCAGCCTGTCCGAACGCGAGGCGTACGGCCTCGCGCCCGCGGAAGCGCTGGTGGCGGGCGCGCGCGTCGTCCTGTCCGACATCCCCGCACACGCCGCCCTGGCCGGCGCTCAGCCAGGTGCCTGCCTGGTGCCGGCGGACGCCGGGACCCCCCGGATCGCCGCCACGCTCGCGGACGCCTTGAGGGCAACCGGCCCGGGGCCGGCCGGTCCCATGCCCGGCTGGGACGACGTGGCGACCATGCTGATCGACGTCTACCGCGCGGCGGCGCACGCCGGGGCCGGGGCCGTAGCGGCAGGACCCCGACCCGTACCGGGACCCTCCACCTCCGGCACCCTGCGGCCCGCCCAGGGGGCGGTGGGTGGCGACAGCGAGCCGGACGGCTCTCACAAGAGAGGCAGCCCGACGATGGGCATCCCCAGGAGATACACGCCGGAGCCGCGTGAACCCGCGGTGTTGCGGTACCGCACAATCGGGCCGAAGCCCGCGATCCGCCGCCCCGCCGACCCCCCCGGTGCGCGCCCGGACACGCTGCCCGAACGGATAGGGCGGGATCAGCCCGACCGCGGTGAGCGCGGCGAGCGGCTCACCACCCCGGAGCACGAAGAGCCGGCAGCTCCGCGGCACAGCACCCCCGCACCGACCACCGCCCACCCGGACCTGAAACCCCGACAACTCGCTCCGCCCGCGCCGTCACCGTCCCCGCCCCCCGCGCCGCAGCGCAGGCCCGGCACCCCACCGGACCAGAGGCCGCGATTCGGTTCTCCGGCCGCCTGGCTCGTCCTGTGGACGACAGCGACCGGCGGCGCCGTCCTTGTCGCGCTCTCCTTCTCCCTGGCCGCCGCGTCCTCGACCGGCACGGCCCACTTCGCGGTCTTCTGGCTCGGCATGGTGGTGTTCTTCGTCCCGGCCGTCGTGGTGACCACGGCCCGACACGTCAGCGACAAGGTGCGCATCGTCTGGATGCTCGGCTACGGCATCGTCAGCTTCGTACCCAAGCTCCTGCGCGATCCGTCTCAGCCGCTGTTCCACGACGAGATCGCCCACTGGCGTCAAACCACGAACATGGCCGCCGACGGGAAGCTGTTCCAGCCCAGCGCCCTGATCCACATCATCGACCGGTTCCCCGGGCTGCACCTGGTGACCGCGTCCATCAGCGACGCGACCGGAATGACGGTGTGGCAGAGCGCGCTCGTCCTCATGCTCGTCGCGCACATCCTGGCCCTCTTCGGCGCTTTCATGATCGGCGACAGCCTCTTCGGATCGATGCGGGCGGGCGCGGTCGTCGCCCTCCTCTACAGCCTCAATCCCAGCTTCATGTACTTCGACACCCAGTTCGCCTACGAGTCACTGGCCATGCCGCTGCTCATCTGGTGCGTGGCATGCCTGGCCAAAGTGCACCGGGCCGAGGGCCGGGGCGAGCGCGTCGGCTGGAGCGTGGCCGCCGCTCTGCTGGGGCTCGGTGTGCTGCCGACCCACCACCTCGCTGCCGCCGTGCTGGTCCTGCTGCTGCTCATGGCGGCCGCCATCACCTGGGCCGCGGCGCGGCGCGGGGCCGTGCCGCGCGCCACAGCAGCGGCCACGACGGGTGTGGCGCTCACGATCGGCGGCGCCGCGGCGGCATGGCTGGCCCTGGCAGCGCCTGGCACGTTCGCCTACCTGTCCCCCTATCTCAGGAGCGGGTCGTCCCAACTCCTGCACCTCTTCTCCGGCTCCCAGAGCGGGGCTCGTGTCCCCTTCCAGGCCGGCGCCGGCCCCTTCTACGAGCGGCTCGCCGCCTTCACCGTGCCGGTGTTGGCCCTCGTCCTTGCCGTCCTGGCGATTCGGCAGTGGTGGCGCACGGCCCGCACCGAACGCAGGGCCGAGCCGCTGCGACTGGCCCTCGGCCTGTTCGGGCTGCTGTACTTCCCCGCGCTGCCCTTCATCCTGGCTCAGGCCGGAGCGGAGGGCGCCCGGCGCAGCTGGGGATTCACCTACATCGGACTGGCCGTCCTGGTCGCACCGATCGTTCTGGCGGGTCTGGACCGGCTCTCCCGGCTCACCGTCAGAGCCTCGACCAGCGTTGGCCTGGCGGCCACCCTGTTGGCCTGCGACGCGCTGATGGGAAACGTCGCCGCCGGCCTGAACGCGGACTACCGCTTTCCCGGTCCTTTCGTCTTCGGCTCCGATGCCCGTTCTTCCACCGCGGAGCTGGCATCGATGTCCCAGTGGATCGGCCGGAACCTGGGAAGCGGGGTGCGCGTCGTTTCCGACCGCTACACCGGATTGAGCCTGGTCCGCGACGCGGGTGCGCTCCCGGCAGCGCCCAGCACCGGCTTCGCGACCTACGACCTGTATGTCAACAGCGGCCCCCCGTCGGCATTCCTGGTCCAAGAACTGAGCTCCTCGAACTACACCTACCTCGTGATCGACGAGCGCCTGGCCACCCAGTCGCCACAGCTCGGCGTGATCTTCGAGCCCGACGAACCGTTCGCCCACACCGCCGGGAACCGGGTCACCTCCCAGAACCTGGCGCGGTACCACAACCTGCCTTGGACCACCGAGGTCTACGAGAGCGACAACTACTCGGTCTACCGGTTCGACTTCAACGCGATCCACGACACCGTCCCCACGCCACCTGGGAGGCATCGTGCGTAACATCCCCTGGCGGCGTACGGCAGTCCTTGCCCTGCTGGTCCTGATCGGCGCCATCGCCTACGTGGCGCAGGCGCCGACGCCGCTGCGAGCTCTGCTCCTGGCTCCCGCCCTCTTCTGGGTCCCCGGTCGCAGCCTCGTGGCGGTGACGGGCGTGGCGCGGACGGCGGGCCGTTTCACCGCCCCGCTCTGCGTGGCGTTGAGCCTGGTCTCGTTGATCTTCGCTGGGCTGGTGGTGAATCTCGCCGTCGGGCACGTCCCGCTGAGTGTCCTGCCCCTGTGGCTGAGCGCTCTCCTGCTTCCGCTGAACCTGCTGGAGCGGGCTCCGGTCGGCTCGCGGCCACGATCGGTCGCACGGGCCATGCGCACCACGGCTTGGCTCAGCGCCGGGTTGATAGCCTCGGCGACGATCGTGTGGACGGTCCACGCGAACCTGCCGGCGGCACCCCAGCAGCCGTACCTGTCGTTCTCCCTGGGCGCCCCGTACTCCACCGTGCACGGGGTGGTGCCCATCCGAGCCGGACAGACGCTGAAGATCCCCGCCGACGTGGAGTCCTCTCAGAGCAGTGACTGGTCGCAGTACTCGGTCAGCGCGCTCGTCGACGGCCGTACAGTCCCCTCGGCCTCCGCACTACTGGTCCGGGCAACCGGCCCGCACAGCGCGGACGTTGCGGTGAGGGTGCCGATGCCGTCCCCTTGCCTGCACCAGATCCGGCTCGTGCTCACCCAGGCCGGCAAGCCGCTCAGAAGCGTGGACCTGTACGTGAACGCGACCGCCGGCACCGGCGGAGGCGGAAGCTGTGCCCGACACTGAGGCCTCGAACCCCGGCCGATGGCACGACCGCGACGTCCGGGCGACGGCCCGTCAACCGGGCCCGAAACCCCGCCGAGCCCTTCCGGCCGGCTCATCCGCGCCCCCTGCACGCCAGGCGACGGTCACCCCCGCCGTCGAAGGCGCCGTGCCGCCCTCGACAAGCCGGGAGCCGGTCAGGGCCGGGCACTCGCTGACCGGGAACAGCCTCGCCATCATGGCCACCGGCGCCGTCAACGCCCTGTTCGGCTACGGATACTGGACACTGGCCGCACGCAGCATGCCGACCGAGGCCGTCGGACTCGGCTCGGCCGCCACCTCCGCCATGGTCCTGCTGTCCCTGCTCGTACACCTGGGTCCCGGCGCCGGCCTCATCGCCCGGCTGCCCGGCCGGACCACGCCCGCGCAGTGGCGGGTCACGGCCGTCTCCACCCTGGTCCTCACCGCAACCGCGACGTTGACCGTCGCGGCGGTCGCAGTCCTGCCGCTCGGGTTCGCGGTCACAGCCCTGCGCCCGCTCACCCGCGACCCGGCCTTCGCCCTGTGTTTCATCCTGGGCGCCACGTTCTGGACCTGCGCCGGAATCTGCGACTACGTCTTCATCGCCGAGCGGCGCAGCGACCTGATGCTCGTGCGGAACGCCACCACCGCCGCGACGAAACTGACCCTCCTGGTCGTGCTGTGGAGGACAGTCCCGAGCATCGGGGCCCTGGGCCTGGTGGCCACCTGGGCCGTGGGCGGTCTGCTGGGCTTCGCCATGGGCCTGTGGCTGTGCAATCGCCGAGTGAACCGACTCGGACGGGTGCACCTGATATCGATGGCACAGGAGGCGACCCACCTGATCCGGCCCGCGCTGGGACATCACGGCATCAGCGTCGGCGGACTCGCCCCCACGCTGCTACTTCCGCTGGTGGTGACGGCACGGTTGGGAGCCCACACCAACGCGCACTTCTACGTCACCTGGATGGTCGGCAGCTCCATCTTCATGATCAGCCCCGCGGTCTCCGCCGCGCTCTTCGCCCATGGCAGCCACCACCGCGACGGCCTGCGCCGGGTCGCCCTGCGCTCACTGGGGACCACGCTCGCAGCCATCACCGTGCCTGCCGTCGTCCTGGGACTGATCGGACGGCCGGTCCTGGAACTGTTCGGCGCCGGCTACAGCTCGGGCTACGTCCTGCTCCTGCTGTTGATCGCATCAGCCTTCCCGGACACGGTCAGCAATGTCGCAGTGGCCACCCTCCGCGTGCGGGGACTTCTCACCCGGGCGGTCTGCCTGAACGCCGTGATAGGCGTCGCCGCCGTCGCCGGCACCTGGCTGCTGACACCCGACCTCGGCATCGACGGCGCAGGACTGGCCTGGCTGGGGGCCCAGACCATCGGCGCGCTCGCGGTTCTCGCGCTGCCCAAGGCCCTTCTCCCCCCGCCCGACAGCCACAGGCCCGTCAGCCACAGGAAGGAGCACCGGCCCCCAGCGCCCTAGCAGCCGACGAAAGGCGTCCCGTCATGCGCATCGTTCAGTTGACAGACTTCTACCCGCCCACCATCGGGGGAGTGGAACGCCATGTCGAGACGCTCTCCAGGGAATTCGTCCGCCTCGGGCACGACGTCACCGTCATCACCCTGCAGACGGGGGGCCTGCCGGACCACGAGACCGTGGACGGTGTGCAGCTCGTCCGGATCCGCAGCTGGAGCAGCGCCTTTCCATGGCTGTACGTCGATGCTTCCCTGCCTTTCCACCCGCCCTTTCCCGATCCGGGCGCTCTGGCGGCCCTGCGCACTGCTGTAGGCGCCGCCAGACCGGACATCGTGCACAGCCACAGCTGGCTGTGGCACTCCTACGAGCCCCTGTACCGAACGTCCGCAGATTCACCGGGCCACGTGGTCACGCTGCACGATCACAGTCTGGGCTGCGCAAAGAAGACCTACCAACACCGAACAGGCGTCTGCACTGGTCCCGGCCTGGCCAAATGCCTCCGCTGCGCCAGCGCGCACTACGGAGTACCGAAGGGGATGGCACTCGTGGCCGGGCTGCGGGCCAGCCGGGCGCTCAACCGCCGAGTCGACGCCTACGTGGCCGTGAGCACCGCGGTCGCCGAGACCAGCAGTCGGGTGCTGCCCGCTGGTAAGAAGATTCGGGTGATCCCCAGCATGGTGCAGGACGACCTCGAAGAACTGGCGCACAACACCCCGCGACCCGACTTCCTGCCCGACCATGACGGCTATCTGCTCTTCGTCGGTGCGCTGGGGCGACACAAGGGGCTGGACGTTCTGCTGGAGGCCCACCGGCGGCTGCGTCACACCGTCCCTCTGGTATTGATCGGCACGATGTGCAGGGACGAGCCCGACGTGCGGGGCCCTGGTGTCACGGTCGCCCTGAACGTGGCCACACCGCAGGTGATGGCGGCCTGGCGGCATGCGTCGGTGGCCGTCGTGCCGTCCGTCTGGCAGGAGGGGATGGGCCGGGTAGCGGTCGAAGCGATGTTCGCCGGCCGCCCGGTCGTCGCCTCCGACATCGGAGGGCTGAAAGACGTCGTGGAGGACGGCGTGACCGGCATACGAGTCCCGCCGGGGGATGCCGGCCTGCTCGCGCAGGCGCTGGACCGCCTCCTCGACGATCCCGTCCTGCGCGGCCGCATGGGCGACGCAGGGCGGAAAGAGGCCAGTCGGTTCACCGCCGGCGTCGTTACGCCACAACTCCTGCGGGTCTTCGAGGACGTCCTCGAGGAGCGCCGCCGAACCGCGCCTGCACCCCCGATGAGCCGGCCGACCCGCACAGCTCTGCGCGAGGCCGGCCAAACCGAAAGGTCCCTACCGTGACACGCGTGCGGAGCGTTCCGGCCACGTCCGGTCCCCTCATTTCCCTGATCCCGACCGACGACCCCGGCCGCTGGGCCGACGCGTGCCGCCGTTCCGGCCAGACGGTGACGCCGTTTCATACATACGAATGGCTCTCGCAGGCCGCACGCATGACCGCCACCGAATTCACGCCGATCATCGTGCGAGCCGGCGACGAGGACGTCGGAGTGGTCCCGTGGCTGTCCAGAAGACGCGGGCCGCTGGCTGTGGTCAATTGGCTGCCATTCCCCTATGTCGGCCCGTTGGTGCCGCAGTCTCTCATCGGATCATGCCTCACGGTCCTGCGCGGGCATGCGCTCCGTAAGCGTGCGGCCGTGACCCAGCTCTCCTTCCCACCCCGCACCGAATTCAGTGCCGAAGACATCACTGCGAGGGGATTCGAGCTGCACTTCGACGAGACCTACATCATCGACACCAGCCAGGACGAAGAGGAACTCTGGGCCGGGTTGCACAAGAAATGCCGCCGTAACACCCGGCGGGCCGAAAGCCTGGGGGTGACCATACATCAGTCCGGCCAGGCGGCGAAGGTGCTGGCCCGAGTCGTCGACGCGGCTTTCGCAAGGACTCGCGGAAAGTCCGGCTATGTGGGCGACTTCCCCCCGATGTCTTCCACGTTCACAGACGGCGCCCTTGCCGTGCACTGGACGGTTGCCACCTATCAGGGAATCGATGTCGGCACGCTCGTCACGCTGCTTCACCACGACTATGCGACCTGTTGGATGGGGGGCGTCCTCCCGGAATATCGGAGCAGCCAAGCAAATATGCTTCTCCATTGGGATGCAATTCGCTGGGCAAGGCGCAGCGGGGCGAGCTCGCTCGACCTGGTCGGGGTGCCGAACGAACGCATTCGCAATATCAAGAGGCAGTACGGAGGAAGTCTGTACACGTATCCCGTCCTGCAGAGAATGGCGCCGGGCTGGCGTCAGGTGCGCACTGTGGCAGGCAAGCTCGGGATCCAATGAGGCGCGAGAGTCCGAGACCGGAACGTCGAACACCCGGCGTTACAGCGTCGGCCGTCATACCGATCGGCTGCCCCCGCGCCGCAGGGCGCGGTCCACGCGTGCTTCGAGCGCCGCGCGGCGCTCCGGCCACTCGGCCGCGATGATCGAGAAGATCGCCGCATCGCGGAGCAGCCCCTCCTCGCCCGGTGCCCAGGAGCGGGACGAGCTGCGCAGGACGCCCTCGAAGCTCGCGCCCACCGCCTCGATCGCCGCCCGCGAACGGGCGTTGCGGGCGTCCGTCTTGAGATCGACGCGGGCCACGCCCCACTTCTCGAAGGCGTGACGGAACAGCAGGAGCTTGGACTCGGCGTTGATCCCGGTGCCTTGGGCCCTGGCGGCCAGCCAGGTGAAGCCGACCTCCACGGCGAAGAGCGCGCCCCGCTCCGACCAGCGCGGCTCCCAGAACGAGGTGCTGCCCACGGCACGCCCGGTCGCCAGGGAGATCTGGGCATAGGGGGCCAGTCGCCCGGTCGCGGCGCGGGCGTGCTGGGCGTCGATGTAGGCGCTGACCTCGTCCGGCGTCGGCACCAAGGTGAACCCGTAGGACGCGCGGTCCCCGGACACCGCCTCCGCGAGGCCCGGCGCGTGGCGCTGCTCCAGCGGCTCCAGCCGCACGAGCGTGCCCTCGAGAACAGGTCCGTCCAGACGGAGATCCACGGTGCTGAGCCCTCCCAGGGTCGTCGACTGCCCGGCCACGACCCTAGCGAGCGCGGCGCCTCCCCGGCATCCCGATTTCAGCCCGCGGCCGGCTCACGCACGGACGCGGATCAGCGCCTCCTGGACCACCGAGGCCACCAACAGCCCGTCGCGCGTGTAGAACTCACCCTGCGCCAGCCCACGGCCGTCCGAGGAGCTGGGGCTGCGCTGGGCGAAGAGCAGCCACTCGTCCGCGCGGAAGGGGCGGTGGAACCACATCGCGTGGTCGAGCGAGGCCAGGTTGATCCGGGACGGACCCTGGCGCTCCGCGCGCGGGAGCTGCACGTGCAGGGCGGCGGTGGAGGCGAGGGTCAGGTCGGAGAGGTAGGCCAGCGCGCAGACCTGCATCAGCGGCTCGTCGGCGGGCAGCGGCTGGGCGGACTTGAGCCAGACGAACTGCTGGACCACACCCGGCAGCTCCGTGGGCAGGCCGGGCAGGTCGCGGGGGACGATGCGCATGTCCAGGGTGAGCCGGCCGGTCGAGGCCCAGTAGCCCGCCGGATCGCTCGCCGCCCAGGCGTCGTAGGGGTCCGGCAGGCCCTCGGGGCCGGGCAGCTCGGGCATCGTGCGCTGGCGGTCCGCGCTCTCCTCCGGCCGCTTGAAGGAAGCAGACAGCGTGAAGACCGCCTCGCCGCCCTGGATCGCCGTGACCCGGCGGGTCGAGTACGAGCCGCCGTCACGCAGCGACTCGACCTCGTAGACCAGCGGGCGACGCGGGTCGCCCGGCCGCATGAAGTAGCCGTGCAGTGAGTGCACGTGCCGGCCCTCGGTGAGCGTCCGCCCGGCGGCGACCAGCGCCTGCGCCGCGACCTGGCCGCCGAAGGCGCGCAGCGGCGCACCCGCGTGGCACCAGCCGCGGAAGAGGCCCTGGTCGATCTCGTCCAGGCTGAGCAGGTCGACGAAGCTGGTGATGGCGGTGGGCTGGGGCGTTGCGGCGGTCATCCGCATATCGTTTCAGACCGCAACCAGCTCCTTGCTGTGATCTGTGCCTCCTTGCGGCTATCTGGCGAAGTTTCCGCCGAGCTTGCGGAAGTCCCAGGAGGTCAGCGTGGCGGGCTCGATCCGGAGCCAGGCGTGGCGGCCGTCGTGGAACATCTGCTCGCCGAAGCCGTACTTCGCCGCGAAGATCTTCTCCGGCACCTCCAGCGCGGCGAAGGGCTCGCCGGTCCCCGTGCGCGGCGCCTCGCCGACCGGCTCGACGCTGCCGGTGATCTCCACGCCGCGCAGCTCGCCGTACTCCTCGCCGGAGTCGATCACGACGGCGATGCGCGGGTCCACCTGGAGTTCGGCCCAGCGGCGGCTGCGGGTGATCGAGTAGAGCCAGAGGCAGGAGCCGTCCCAGGCGAACCACAGCGGGGTCGCGTGCGGCCGCCCGTCGGCGGAGACGGTGGCGACCCGGCAGGTCCGCTGCGCGGCGAGGAAGGCGTCGCGCTCCTCGGGGGTCATCATGATGCGCCGTCCGTGGCGTTGCTCGCGCATGGTGACTCGGCCTTCTTTCTTTCCGCGTTCTCCGCGTTCTCCGCGTTCGCTCTTCGTTCTTCCCTCTTCCCGGGAGAGCCGGGATGACGGACCATGAGGCCATTAGTAGAACGTGTTCTCGTTCATTGCGCCAGAGGTAGGGGAGGCAGCACGTGGGTCGATTCGAGACGCTGGGCTACGAGGCCGGCGACGACGGCGTGGCCTGGGTGACGCTGGACCGGCCCGAGGTGCACAACGCCTTCGACGCGCGCATGCTGCGCGAGCTGCGCGCGCTCTGGCGCGAACTGCGCGAGGACGACGCCGTGCGGGTGGTGGTGCTGACCGGCGCGGGGGAGCGGGCCTTCTGCACCGGCGTCGACCGGGGCGCGCTCGCCGACCCCGAGCTCGGCATCGGCACGCGCGGCGGCACACCGTTGCACTTCGACGACCCGGGCGACTGGATCAGCCCGAAGACGGCGGGCGACCTGTGGAAGCCGGTCATCGCGGCGGTCAACGGCATGGCCTGCGGCGGCGCGTTCTACCTGCTGGGCCAGGTGGAGTTCATCATCGCGGCGGACCATGCCACCTTCTTCGACCCGCACACCAGCTACGGCATGGCCTCGGTCTTCGAGTCGATGGCGATGCTGCAGCGGATGCCGCTCGGCGAGGTGATGCGCATGCAGCTGACCGGCAGCCACGAACGCCTCTCGGCGCAACGCGCCCACCAGATCGGCCTGGTCCAGGAGGTCGTCCCGGCCGCCGAGCTCCACGCCGCGGCGGCGCGCGTCGCCGCCGCGATCGCCTCCCAGCCACCGCTCGCCGTCCAGGCGACGCTGCGCGCCGTCTGGTACGCCCAGGAGCTGGGCTACCGCCAGGCGTTGGACGTGGCCAAGACCCTGATCCAACTCGGCAACGACCCGGCCTCCCTGGCCGAGGGTCAGGCCGCGTTCACCTCGGGCGCGCGCGTACCGTGGCGCTTGCGCTAGCCGACTGACTCCGGTCAGTTGCACCATCAGGGGCGCGAGGAACTGCGCGAGAAACCGTGGGTGGCTTCTCGCGCACGCAGTTGATCAAGCAGAGCCTCGCGCCCCTGGTAGTGCAGCTACCGCACGTGCCGATCATGCCGTCGGATACCGTGCCGCCATGACTGCGACCAAGTTCTCCTGGGACACCGAAGCCACCCGTTACGACGAGTCGCGCGGCGGCGAGGCACGGGCCGAGGCCGCCGCGGAGGGGTTGGAGCGGCTGCTGCCGGCGGGCGTCCGGCTGCTCGCGGATGTCGGCGGCGGGACCGGGATCATCAGTCGGCGGCTTCGGCGCGAGGACCGCGACGTCGTCGTGGTCGATCTGACGGCCGGGATGCTCGCGCTCGCCGCGCAGCGGCTGCCGGGTGGGAGGGCGGTGCGGGCCACCGCCGAGCGGCTGCCGTTCCCGGACGCGTCGCTGGACGCGATCACCTGCGTGTGGCTGCTGCACCTCGTCCCTGACACCCGGCCCGTCGTCACCGAGTTCGCGCGCGTCCTGCGGCCTGGCGGCGTGCTTGTCTGCACGGTCGACAAGGACGCCTGCCACGACGTCGGCAGCGACATCGACGACGCGATCGGCGACCTGCACCCGCGCCGTGGCAACGCCGCGGGCGCGGCCGAGCAGGACGCGACCGAGCGGATCGTCGACCACGGCGCGGCGGTCGGCCTCGAACCGGCCGGTGAGTCCTCCTTCACCGCCCACCTGCGCGGCACCAGCCCGGCCTCCCTCGCCGAGCTGATCCGCACCGACCGCTACCAGTTCTGGGCCCGCCGCCTCGCCCCCGTCGACCGGGACGGGATCCTCTCCCGCCTCGCCGCCCTCCCCGACCAGGACCGCAAGCGCCCCGACCCCGACTTCCGCCTCCTCGCACTGCGCAAGAAGGCGTGAGGGCGCGCCGTCGGATCTGAGCGACCCTCAGACGCGCGCGCCCACCGTGGCATCGTCCTCGTCCGGGTCCTGGCCCGAGGAGGCCACAGCCGGAAGCACCTCCGTCGCCTCGACCGGGATCGGCTCGACGACGGTCGGCGCGACGACGCGCCACCAGGGGCGTTGCGGGAGCGGTTGGGACGGTTCGAAGGGCTCGCCGGGGCGGGGGGTGGCGAGGGGGAGGTCGTGGGCGAGTGCTGCGGCAAGGGTGCGTTCGATCGGGTCGTCCCAGGCGTGCGGGGCCAGATCGAAGGTGCACCAGTGGATCGGCAGCAGCACGCCGCCGCCCAGGTCGAGGTGGGCCCGGACGCCCTCTTCGGGCGTCATGTGGACCTCGGGCCAGAACCGGCTGTACGCGCCGATCTGGATCATCGCCGCGTCAAAGGGCCCATGGACCGCGCCGATCTCGGCGAAGCCGGGGAAGTAGCCGGTGTCGCCGCTGTGGAAGATCCGGTGCCCGCCACCGGCCACCACCCAGGAGGACCACAGCTGGTACGGGCTGGTGCGCGGCCCGCGCGAGCAGTAGTGGCGGGCAGGCGTCGCCGTCAGGGTGAGCCCGGCGACGCGTGCGGACTCGTGCCAGTCCAGCTCGACGATCCGCTCCGCCGGAACGCCCCAGAACTCGAGGTGCGCGCCGACGCCCAGTGGTGCGGCGAAGACCGCGCCGGACGCGGCCAGCACGCGCACGGCGGTGAGGTCGAGATGGTCGTAGTGGTCGTGCGAGATCACCACCACGTCGACCGGCCCGAGTTCGCGCGGCGGGATCGGGTTCGGGTGGAGCCGGCGCGGGCCGAAGCCCGCGATCGGCGAGCAGCGCTCGCCGAAGACCGGGTCGAACAGGACCCGCCGCCCGCCGATCTCGGCGAGCACGCCCGCGTGGCCGAGCCAGGTCAGCCGCAGGCCGTCGGCGGGCGGCATGGCCAGTTGCTGCGGGGTGAGCCGGTGCACCGGCACGGCCCCGGCGGGGCGGCGCCGGTCCCGGTTCTCCGTCAGGCCCGCGCGCAGCCCCGGCAGGAACGCGCCGGGCAGCATCCGCCGCGTCGGCACCGGGTTGCGGAAGGCGCCGTCCACGAACTGCGGGGAGCGTCTGATCCTGGCCAGCCGCTCCCCGGCCGGCTCGGCGCCGAAGCCCTCGGGACGGACCCGGCCCAGCAAGGGCGCGGGGAGAGCGGCCAGGTCGGCCAGGTCGGACAGCACAGAGCGGGCGAAGCCAAGCACAGCACCTCCAGGAGACGCGGCGATCTTTCGCAGACTACCCGCGCCCTACCCCGCTCACCTGCGCCGCTCACCTGCGGAGGTCAGTCGGTCACGCGTAGAAGCGGGTGATCGTGTCGGCGACGCAGTGCGGCTTGCCGCCGTCCCTGCCGGAGATCGTGAAGCGGACGACCGCCTGGAGGCCGCCGGGGACCTCCTCGGCGGAGACCAGTTCGGCGGTCGCCCGGACAGCCGAACCCACCGGCACGGGGGAGGGGAAGCGGACCTTGTCCGAACCGTAGTTCACGGCCATCCGGATGCCCTCGACGCCGTAGCACTCCTTGGCGAGCACCGGGATCAGCGACAGGGTGAGGTAGCCGTGGGCGATCGTGGTCCCGAAGGGACCGGCCTTGGCGCGCTCGGGGTCGACGTGGATCCACTGGTGGTCGCCGGTGGCCTCGGCGAAGAGGTCGACCCGCTGCTGGTCGATGACGTGCCAGTCACTGCTGCCGAGCTCGGTGCCGACGGCTGCGGTGAAGTCTGCGAGGGACGCGAAGATGGTCATGGTTCCGGAGCGTAGTCCCGCCCCGCGACCGGCTGAATGTGGTGCAGGTCACCGGGGCGGCGCACCGGTCCCGCTCAGGCGCTCGTGCCCGAGCGGGACAGGGCCAGGACCCGGCCGGTGATGAGTTCCGGCGTCAGCCGGATCGGCGCGTCCGCCGTACCGGCCTCGGCGCGCCCGTGGACCAGCACGGAGCGGCCGGACATGGTCGCCGGGTCGAGCTCCTCGACGTGCAGCGCGACCACCGTGCCGTCCACTGCGTCGGCCAGCCGGGACGCGTGCGGGGCGGGGATGCGGATCGTGCCGCTCTGATCGTCGTAGGCGAAGTGCACGGGCAGCACGTCCGGAATGGCGTGGCGGGTGAAGACCACCCGTCCCACGGAACTGCGGGAGAGCAGGTCGACGCATTCGTCCTGGCGCATGGCTACCTCTTCCTCGATCCGCTGCATGGGTCCCAGCATTGATCATGGAAGCGTTAACGGGGTAGGGGAGTAGGTCCCGCTCCGGGTGGGCGCTTCGGGCAGAACGCGCGGGTTTTCAGGCCCTGGAAGGGGGTAGAGGGCCCAGGCAGGCAGCCGTGGCGCATGTGATCGGCATATGCCACGACTGAGCCTGACCGGCCCGGGGAGGGGTCGCGTCACCGGGCGGAGCAGGACAAAGCAGGGCAGAGCCGTGCCGGGCAGGACTGGCCGGGGCAGGGGGGTTCGTGGATCTCGCAGTGGAACTGGTGCTCATCGGGGCCGAGTGCCCGGAGGAGCGCGCCTTCGGCGGCTCGCTCGGCGCGGCCCTGGGTGCCCAGCGCTTCTGGCGCGCGGTGACGGGCACCCTGCTCGACGCCGGGCCCGGCCGCTGCCGCATCACCACCGTCCATCCCGAGGCCGACGCGAACGCCATGCTCTCCGCGCTCAAACAGGCGGCCGCCCGTGGCGGGCGGCTGCTTCTCGTCTACCTCGCCGGTCAGCTCGCCTGGGACCCGCGCCGCCGCCGTCCGGTCCTCGTCGCCGCCGGAAGCCTTCGGGAGAACGCCGCCCGACGCGGTCTCTCCTGTGACTGGGTGACCAGCGCGATGGCGCACTGCGGCCAGACGGAGTCGCTGCTGGTACTCGATCTCGCCGCCGAGCCCGCCGCCTGGCAGGAGTGGCCCGCCTGGGCCGCGGCAGAGCTCACCGTCCCCGCCTGGGGCCGGATCGTCCGGCACGATGTGCCCCGGCGCGGCCGAGCACCGGCCGAGGGCGGAGCCGGCGTGCTGGCCGAGGAGCTCGCCGAGCTGCTCGACGCCGGGGTGCCCGGCGCACCGGCGGTGCTCGACCCGGCCGCGCTCGACGCCAGGCTGCCGTCGCGGACCGGCCACGGTTCGGGCGAAGCGAAGGGCGCCGTCCACCTGCTGGAAGCGCCCCAGGAGTGCCGCCTGCTCCTGCGGAACCGTGCCGTACTGCGCGGATCCTTGCGTTCCACCTTGACGTGAGCATTACGTTAGGGAGAATTTCAGCCACATCCCGGGACAGCTCGCCCGGTGAGGCATATGGTGCTGAACACCGTCAACTGGGGAAGAGACGGCAAGGGGGGAGCCATGCGGCGCCTGGGAACGCAGTTCCTGAACCACCCTTCGCGTGACAACTCGGTCGGAACCACCACGGCTCCGACCCGACCCGTCACGACAGTCATCGCGTCGGCGCTGCTCAGCGCTCTGCTCGCCGCCCTGCTGGCGGCCTGCGGCAACGGTGGCGGCGCGGAGACGCTCAACGGCGCACCCTCGAACCCGGCGACGCCCGCCGTGCCGAGCGGCCTCGCCGCACCGGCCCTCTCAAGTGACGCCGCGCAACTGGTGCTCCGCGCCTACAGCGGCTACTGGGCGGCCGAGGTGCAGGCGATGTCCACCGGCCAGGCGGACGGGAGCGACCTGTCCACCTACGCCACCGGGGCCGCGCTCAGCGACAGTTACGCGGATGTCGTACGGCTGGTCACCAACGGCCTGCTGATGTCCGGCGCACCGCACAACAGCCCGAGGGTGACGGGCGTAGGCCCGCTTCCAGGTGCGGCCGACGAGAGCCAGGCGACCCTCGTCGACTGCCTGGACGTCTCCGGCTGGCACCAGGTGAACGCGAAGGGCGGACAGGTGAACGAGCCGGCCAAGCGGCTCACCCGGTATCCGGTCGTGGTGACCGCACGCACCGTCGGAGGAGTGTGGATGATCAGTCAGATCGCCCGCGAGACGGGCAAGTCGTGCTGACCCGCGGCCGACGCGCGACAACGCGGCTCGCGACCGCGCTGCTTCTGGTCCTCACCGGCATCCTCGGCACGGCGAGCAGCGCCCACGCCGCGGTCCAGCCGTGCGACAACTCCTACGTCTGCGTCGTCGTGGGCTCGCCGGGATCCGGCGGCGGGAGCTCGGGCGGTGGCAGTGGTGGCGGAGGCGGCGGAGGGGGCAGCGGCGCCTGCTCCTACGGCGGCCAGATCCTGCCGTGCTACATCCCCGGCATCGGCTGGCTCAGCGCCAACGACGGTTGCTACTACATCGAGATGCAGCCGCAGCCTCCGGCGGGGGATCCACTCTGGCAGGGCAACCCGCCGGGCACCGGCGCCGTCTACGTCCGTACCTGCTCGCTGAACGCCGGTGGGGGCACGGTCAGCCTCTGGCTGCCCGCGGCTCCGGCGACCGCCCCGCAGGTGACGCCGGGTGAGCTGGCCCGCCTCGCCGTCTCGAAGCTCCCGCTGCACGCGGCGAAGGTCGACACCGCGCCGAAGGCGGACACCAAGCACTCCGGACTGGTCGGGGCTCCGATCTGGCTCTGGCTGGACGAGAAGGCCGGCAACTACAACAATTCCTGGGCTTCCGCGGCGAACCCGCTCACGGTGACGGCCAGCGTGCCGGGGCTGTCGGTGACGGCCTACGTCTCCTCGCCGTACGTGATCTGGGTGATGGGCGACGGGCACCGCAAGCTCTGCTCGGGCGGACTCGGTGCGGGGATCGCCTACCCGGGCGATGCGAAATCGGCCTGCACCTACACCTACCAGCGACCCTCCAAGGACTACCTGATCGAGGCGATCGTGGGCTGGCAGGTGCGCTGGACCTCCAACACCGGAGCCACCGGAGCCTTCCGTATGAACGACATCCGCACCCCGGCACAGCAGTTGCGGATCGAGGAGCTCCAAGTCCTCAACTGAGCCGGCACCTCCGCACGAACCTCCCGACGAACCTCCACACGAAACGAACCGCACGAACGCGCGCACCACCTGAACTCCGATCGAACCGCACAGCTCGGAACGGACCAAGGAAAGAGGCGAGACCCCGGTGGAAGCTCCCGCGTCGTCGACGCTCACAGCAGGGCAACGCCCAGCCGCGCCCATGCGCACGCCGCAGCGGCGCCGGCGCAGGCCCGCGGTCCTCGCTCTCGGCATCGCCCTGGTCGCCGCTGGTGGGCTGGGGGGAGCCACCCTCTACGTGACGACCGGTCAGCGGGTGGCCGTCCTGGCGCTCGCCCACGACGTCCCGGCCGGGCAGGCCATCACCGCCGCCGATCTGACGGAGGTGCAGATCTCGCTCGATCCGGCGGTCAAGCCCCTCTCCGCGAACAGCCACGTGCTCAACATGCGAGCCGCCGCCGACCTCAAGGCGGGGCAGCTGCTCACCGCCGGGGACCTGACCAACGACCCGCTCGTCGGACCCGGCGACACAGTTGTCCCGATCGCGGCGAAGCAGTCCCAGTTCCCCGCCGAGGGGACGCGGGCGGGCGCCTGGGTGGTGCTCGTCTACACACCGTCGGCCCAGGGCAACGGCGGCGCGGCGGCCGCCCCGGCGCCCTCCGCGGCCGCCGGCTCGGTGACCGTGTCGAGCCTGGTCGCGCGGGTGGTCGATGTCGGCCCCGTCTCGCAGACCGACCAGACCGTCGTCATCGACCTCGCGATTCCGACCGCGAAGGCCGCCGCCGTGGCGGACCTGGCGGCGAGCGGCAAGTTCATGCTGCTGCTTGCCGCCCCCGGCAGCCAGAGCGGGGGCGGCTGATGGCGGTCGTCACGATCACCGGCGCCCCTGGCGCTCCCGGAGCGACCAGCGCCGCACTCGCCCTCCTGCTCAGCTGGCCGCTGGCGGACGGCCGACGTGTCCTGTTGCTCGAAGGCGATCCCGATGGCGGCGCGATCCTGGCCGGCGCCCTTCAGGGTCGCGTCGAGGCGGCCGCCGGTCTGCGCAACCTGGCGCTCGCCGACCGGCGTGGCCGACTGCTCGAGGCCATGTGGGAGCAGTGCCTCGACGTCTCGCCGGAGCGAACCGGGGACCGGCTGCTGCTGCCCGGACTCAGCGACCCCGCCCAGGCGATGGCCCTGGCACACACCTGGGCGCCGCTCGCACACGCGTGCCGCTCGCTGGACGCCTTCGGCTGTGACGTCATCGTCGACCTCGGCCGCTCGGGCGGCCAGGGACCGTCGGCGGTGATGGCCCGTCAGTCGGACGCGGTGCTGGCGGTGCTGCGCACGACGCTGCGCGGGCTGAGCGCGGCACGTCCGCGCGTGGCCGCGCTGGCGGCGGATCTGGCGACGGAGGGCGGGGGCGTGGACGTGCTCGGTCTGCTGCTCGTCCAGGAGGGGCCGTATTCGGCCTCGGAGATATCGCGTGCGCTGCAGGCGCCCGTGCTCGGCCTGCTCCCGTTCGCCCCGAAGGAGGCACGGATCCTGTCGGACGGCGGGCGCACCGCGGATCGCCGGTTCCAGCGCTCCCAGCTGATGCGCGCCGCCCGCTCCACGGCGGACGAGCTGCGCGTCCTCATCGCCCGCCGCCGCGTGCGGGCCCCGGGCCCGGCCGCTCCGATCGCCGCCGGTGCGGCCCCGGTTCCCGCAGTCCCGGCAGTCCCCGCGTCCGACTACCCTGCGCATCTCAGCCCTGTCAGCCCGGTGGGCCTGCACCAGCAGCCTCCGTCTCCCGGACCGGCCGCGCCGTCGGGGGCCGCTCCACTCCACGGGCACCGCGACCTGCAGCCGCCTCCTGTCGCCGCGCAGTTCGCACCGCCGGGCGGCTTCTCCCCGGCGGACCGGCTGTCGCCGACGGTTCCTGCCACGCCAGGGACGGGAAGCCCGAGCGCGGCCGTCGCGGGACACCCGCCGTACGGGGGCGCGCCGCAGCCGCCGACTTCCACGCCGCTGGGCTACCGACCGGCGCTGCGTCAGGAACCGCCGACCTGGTCGGTGCAGGACGTGCTCGACCTCGCCGCCTCGGCGCAGCTCGGGGAGGGCGGCCCCGAGAACTCCGCTGTGACACCCGGCGTCGTTCCCTCCGCGTATCCGCCGTACGAGGTCTCCGCGCCCCCTTCCGGCCCGACCTCCACAGCTGGTGGTCCGGTGACGCCGGGCCAGGCGGCGCGGCTGCGGGCCGTGCATCTGGAGTCCGAGCCCGGGACCGGCGCGGGGGCCAACCCTCACCCTGAACCTCAGGTTCAGGGTGGACCCAGCTTCCGCCCCGCCGACCCGGGCGCGGCGCCGGTCTCGGACGCCGACCGGGACTGGTTCGCTCCGCTCCACACCGCCCCTCCGCCGCCACTGGCGGACCTCGCGCCACGGCCGCCCGCACCGGAGCAGTTCCGGCCGCCGGAGCCCGCGCCGGTCCCCACGCAGACGAACGCTGCCGCGCCGTCGTCCGGGGAGGTGGCGCATGTCCGTTGAGCCGATGGACCGTCTGCTCGGAGCGCTCGTCGACCCGAAGGTCGCGCGTGAGCTCAAGCGTCAGGTGGCGGCCGACCTGCATGAGCAGCTCAGCGCCCAGGACGGGGTGACGGCGGGCGCCGGAGTGGACGCGGCCAACCAGCGTCAGCGGGGCCGGGCCCTCATCGAGGAGGCCGTCGCCCGCTGGTCGGACGCCCATGCCGGAGCGCATGGACTCGCCCCGACCCGCGAGCAGGACCGCGCCCTCGCCGAGGTGGTCTTCGACCTGCTCTTCCGCGCCGGCCGACTCCAGCCCTACCTGGACGACCCCGAGATCGAGAACATCCTCATCAACGGCTGCGACGACGTCTGGATCTCCAAGGCCAACCAGCCCCTGTGCCAGGTGCCACCGGTCGCGGACAGCGACGCGGAGCTGATCGAGCTGCTGCAGGACCTGGCCCGCCGTCACGGTGGCGGCGAGCGCAGCCTCTCGACCTCCAGCCCCATGCTCGCCCTCCGGCTGGAGGGCGGGATGCGGCTGCAGGCCATGACCGGCGTCACCCCGCGCCCGTACGTCGCGATCCGCCGCCACCGCGTCGCCAACGCGACGCTGGGCGATCTGGTCGCGCTCGGCACCGTCGACTCCACGATGGCCGCGTTCCTCGCCGCCGCGATCCGCGCGCGCAAGAACGTGATGATCACCGGCACCCAGGGCGTCGGCAAGACCAGCCTGCTGCGCGCGATGGCCGGCGAGATCCCGCCGGACGAGCGGGTCGGCACGCTGGAGTCGGAGTTCGAACTGTGGCTGCACACGCTCGGCCATCTGCGCCAGGTCGTGCCGATGGAGGCCCGCGAGGGTAACGGTGAACGCGTCGACGGCCGTGCGGCGGGCGAGCTCTCCATCGGCGAACTGATCCCGGCGGCCCTGCGGATGACGCTCAGCCGGATCATCGTCGGCGAGGTCCGCTCCAGTGAGGTCGTGCCGATGCTGCGGGTCATGACCAACGGCGAGGGCGGCTCCATGTGCACGCTGCACGCGCGCACCCCGCACATGGTCGTGGACCGCATCGCCGAGCTGTGCCTCGAGTACGGCGCGCAGATGACGGACCTGCTGGCCTACCGGCTGACCGCCAACGCGCTGGACTTCATCGTCCACGTCACCATGATCGACGAGACCGGCATCGGCGGAAAGCGCCACCGCTTCGTCTCGCACGTCCTGGAGGTCACCGGCCTGGGCGAGCAGGGGCGGCCGGCGCTCAACACCGTCTTCGGCCCGCGCAAGGGCGGCGTCGACGGTCAGGGGCGGCAGATCTGGTCCGAGCCGCGCGGGGTCCCGCAGACGCCGCCAGCCTGCCTCGATGACCTGCGCCGCGCCGGCTTCGACGCGGGCCTGCTGCGCAACCCCTACGGGACCTGGTCCGCGCCGCTGAGCCTGCGGGTGAGCGGGGTCCAGCCCGGCGGCATGGGAGGAGCGGCATGAGCCTGTTGCTCTGGGCCACCTGCGGAGCGGTCCTGCTGGGCGGCGTGGTGGCTCTGATCGCCTTCGGCCGGGGCAGCGAGCAGCGTCCGCCCGAGGTGCAGCGACCGGCGTTCGTGGCCGACAGCGAGGTCCGACGTCGGCAACTGCTGGTCGGTCTCTCGGTCGCGGGCGCGGCGCTGGTCTGGCTGCTGACCGGCTACCTGGTGGCTCTGGTCATCGTGCCGCTGTTGGTGTTCGGCGTGCCCTGGCTGGTCTCCGCGACGACTTCCAGTACTGCGGGGATCGACCGATTGGAGGCGCTGTCCGAATGGACGCAGCGGCTCTCCGACGTCCTGCTTCTCGGCGTCGGCCTGGAACAGGCGATCATCGGCAGTCTCAAGACCGTGCCGGCGGCGCTGGAGGCCGATGTGACCGACCTGGTCGGCCGCATCCGGGCTCGGATGCAGCCTGAGGAGGCACTGCGCGTCTTCGCAGACCGGCTGGGTGACGCCACCTCCGACAAGGTGATGGCGGCGCTGCTGCTCCGGGTCAACGACCGTGGCCCCGGCCTGGCCCGCGCGCTCGCTGACATGGCCGATTCCGTGCGTGCCGAAGTGCGCCAGCGCCGCGTGATCGAAGCGGACCGGGCCAAGCACCGGGCGACGGTGCGGTGGATGGTCCTGATCATCCTGGCGGTGATCGCGGCGGGCGCGCTGAACACGGAGTACATCAGCCCCTACCGGACGCTGGTCGGCCAGGTGGTGGTTCTGGTCTGCGCGATGGGTTTCTTCGGGGTGGTGTCCTGGATGGGCCGAATGGCACGGTACCGGCCGGTGCCCCGCTTTCTCGAGTACGACCGTCGGACCAAGGTCGGTCGGGCCCAGGCACCGGACGAGGAGGGAGGGCCGGCATGACGATGACCTGGCTGATCCTGGTGGGGATCGTGGCCGGCGCGGGCCTGGCCGTCATGATTGCCGAACTCCGCCCGGCTCCACCCGAACTGGGCGCGGCGCTCGACCGCCTGCACCAGCGGCCCGGTACGTCGGGCGAGCACGGATGGTCCGAGGAGCCGGTCAGCGCGCTGGACCGTGTGGGCGGCCGACTGCTGGGTCTGTCCTTCGCCACGGTGCCGCGCCAGGAGCTCCTGCTGGTTGGGCGGACTCCGGCCAGGTTCATGTTCCACAAGCTGGCCTTCGCGGTCCTCGGCCTGCTGGCTGCACCGTACCTGCAACTCATGCTCACCATGACAGGGCTGTCCGTGTCGGTCGTGATTCCCGCGGTCGGCTCGCTCGGGGTGGCTGCCCTGTGCTGGTTCATTCCCGATCTCGTCGTGCGGGGTGAGGCCAAGGAGGCCCGGACCGACTACCTGCACGCCATTGCCGCCTACCTGGAACTGGTCGCGCTGGAGCGCGCGGCGGACTGCGGTCCCGCCGAGGCACTGCTGCGGGCGGCCAAAGTCGGCCGTGGGCGGGCCTTCCAGCAGTTGGAGGCCGTCCTTGACCGCAGCGCGCTCGAACGCCGCCCGCCCTGGGACGGGCTGACGGAGATGGCGTCGGAGCTGGGCCTGACGCCCCTTCAGGATTTGTCAGACACCATGCGAATGTCCGGTGACGACGGCGCTGCCGTCTACCGAACCCTGCGGGCGCGGGCAGAGAACCTCCGCGCGGAGCTGCTGTCCGCGGAACTGGCGAAGTCCAACGTGGTCAGCGAAAAGATGGTCGTCCCCGGAGTAGCACTGGTCATGATCATGACTATGCTGATCGCCTTTCCGGCGGTCTACCGAATGTTCACCAATGCCTGAGAAGGCGTCAGACGAATGGAGAGACACCATGCGCACCAAGGAAATCCCCGCGCCGCTCGTTCCGCTCTTCCTGGCCGTGGCAGGTGTACGTGACCGGGCGCGCCGGGTGAGCCGGACCGACGATCTCGGCGCGCTCAGCCTCGAGATGGCGCTGCTCGTCGCCTGCCTCGTCATCGTCGCGGGTTTCGTCGTCGTTGCCATCACGAACGCCGTCAACGCGCACAAGGGGGGCATTCATTGAGTCGAGGCGATCGCGGGGCCATGTCGCTCAGCCTGGCGCTGGTCTTTCCCATGGTCCTGCTCGTCGTCTGGCTCACCGTCCAGGGGGCGTTCTGGTGGTACGACCGCCAGGTCGCCCTCGGGGCGGCCAGGCAGGGCAGCGAAGTGGCCTCGAGTGCGACGCCTGCGGGCCTGCCCGGGGACGGGACGCAGGAGGCACGAGCGTGGATGCAGGCGAACGCCGGAGGGGGGAAGGACATGGATCTGCAGAGCTGGCAGACGGTCAACGGCGACACCGTCACCGTCTATGCGCACCTCAAGGCTCAGTCGATCCTGCTCGGCTTCTTCCCGCTGTCGATCACGGTGCACGTGAGTGCGCCGCTGGAGAAGTTCGCCCCGGCGGGACCATGAGCGAGACCGGCGATCGGCGGCGCGAGCAGGGCGCGATCCCCTTGGAGGCCGCCCTGCTCGCGCCCGTCCTGCTGATGATGCTGCTCTTCGGCGTGGCAGCCGGGCGTACCGAGACCAGCCATGGGTTTCTCAACGCGGCGGCGCGGGCGGCCGCGCGGGCCGCTTCGTTGAGTCGCACGCCCACGTCGGCGCAGACCAACGGGCAAGCAGCCGCCCAGTCGATCCTGAAGGCCCAGGGGGTGCCATGCACGCCGTACACACACGTGGACACGAGTCAGATCGGGAAGAGGCCCGGCACGCCGGGCTATGTCACCGTGGTGATCCACTGCCGGCTCTCGCTCAAGGACCTCACACTGGTACCGGGCCTGCCCGGCTCGATCCCGGTGGACGCCACGTTCGTGTCGACCATCGACACCTACCGCGCCAAGCACTGACAACCGGTCGACGCGATCGGGGTGCGCTCTCGCTCTTCGTCGCCGTCAGCGCAGTTGGCCTGCTCGCCCTGTGCGGACTGGTCCTGGACGGCGGGGGACGTCTCAACGCCCAGGAGGAGGCGACCGCGATCGCGCGCGAGGCGGCGCGCACCGGGTGCGAGCAGATCGACCAGCAGGCGCTGCTCGCGGGAAAGGGCTACGTGCTGAACCGCGCCTCCGCGACGGCGGCCGCGCTCGACTACCTCCGACAAGCCAAGGTGGCCGGTTCACCTGTCATCGGGGCAGGGGGCTGCCAGGTGGCGATCACGTACAACTACCGCACCAGCACGCTCGCGATCATCGGCATCACGTCGCTCACCGTCGACGCGACCGGATCGGCCCACTTCGTCCACGGTGTCACCGGTCCGGAGGGGCACTGATGTTGCGCACCCTGATCCGCGCGATCTTCGCGTTCGTCACGCTTGTCGCGTTGCTCGTCGGGCTCCCCGGGGTGCTCGCTCTCGGAACCCTGGCGGTCACGCGTCAGGCCAGACCGCAGCAGGACAGCCTGGTGCAGCTGCTGACCACGCCCGACAACGGGAACCTCTTCCTCTGGGCGCTGGTGATCGTCGGCTGGGTCGCGTGGCTGGCCTTCGCCGTCTCGGTGCTCGTCGAGATTCCGGCACAGCTGCGCGGGCGGATGCCGCGTCGACTGCCCACGCTCGGCTGGAGCCAGCGCCTGGCCGGGGGATTGGTCGGCGCGGTGCTCGCGCTGCTGCCCGTGGCCGGAGGAGCCCTCGCCGCGACCGGCGCGCCCGCGCCCCGACTCGCCGTCAGCGCGCCCCTGACGCCTGCGGCGGAGGCGCACGACGACGCGGCTGCCACGGCCGCGAGTGCGGACCACCCCGGCACGGTGACCGCCACGCCGACGACGCATGCCGACGCGCACGGACACCACCGCCCGCACTACACCGTGCGCGCCACCCGCCCGGCGGAGAGCCTGTGGAGCATCGCCGAGCACGTGCTCGGCTCGGGTGAGCGCTGGCGGGAGATCGCGGCGCTCAACCAGGGCAGGGTGATGGACGCCCAGCAGCACGTCTTCGACGCGGACCGGCCCATCGAGCCGGGCTGGAAGCTGGCGCTCCCCGCCGACGCCAAGCTTCCCCAGACACCGGCCATCGCCCCGGCCGCCGCAGCCGCGACCGCTCCGGCGACCGGCACCGGCACACGGCAGGTGACGGTGCGTCCGGGAGACACGCTCTCCGACATCGCCGAGCGCGAGATGGGCAGCTCCGCAGACTGGCCACGGCTCTTCGCCGCCAACCGAGGCGTCACGGCCCCCGATGGCCACCGGCTCACCGACCCCAACCTCATCGAACCGGGCATGCGGCTCACCATCCCCGGCGCCGCCGCACCCGTCCCTCCCGCCAGACAGCCCACCCCTCCGCCGACGCCCCCGCAGACCAGGCCGGCCGCAAGCACGTCGACCCCGACCCCGACTCCGACTCCGACGGCGACGCCCACGCCGACTCCGACGCCGCAAGCCGGCGGCTTGGCCGCCTCGCCGCCCGTGGACAACGCGTCGCACCACGGCGGGTCCCAGTCGCTGGGCCAGTTCGCCGTCGCGGCCGGGACCAGTGTGCTCGGCGCGGTGCTGCTCGGCGCGGTCGCGCTGCGGCGTTCCCGCCGCCGCGCGATGCCTCCGCATCAGCCGCAGCATCGGACCTCGCGCGGCCCACGTCCTGAGCCCCCGGCTCCGCCGTCCGTCGCGGCGGCCTTGCCGTCCGAGCCGCTCCGTCGGACTCCGAGCCACGCGGCGCCACCGCCCACGCCGGTCGCTCCGCTGCCGCCGCTCGCGCCCGCACCGCCGATGCCGCCCGAGCCCGAGCCCGTGCAGCAGTCCAGCCGCGACCTCGACCTGCTCGGACGCGCGCTGCGCAGCATGGCCCGCAACGTCGCCCGCGAGGGACGCCGACTGCCGCCGCTCAACGTCGTCCGGGTCACCGCCGCACACACGATCGAGCTCCACCTCGTCGCGCCCGCACCGCCCATCCCGCCGTTCCGCGCCGCGCACGCGTCGACGGTGTGGTGGTGCACGGCGGACGCGCCGGGCCTGCTCGGGCCGGAGGCGGCGGCCGTCGTGCCCTCGCCGTACCCCGCACTGGTCAGCCTGGGCGAGACCGTCGACGGAGCGACCGTCCTGGTCGACCTCGAAGCCATCCGGCTGCTGCACATCTCCGGCGCGCCGCGCGACATCGCCCGGGTGCTGCGCACCCTGGCCCTCGAGCTCACCTTCACCCCGCTCGCCGACCGCGTCGGCGTCCACGTCGTGGGCGTCGCACAGGAGTTGGCGGCTGTGGCTGACGACCGTCTGGTCGTCCACCCGGATCTCGAACATGCGGTCGGCGCCCTGCAACACCGCGACGCCTCCGTCCGCTCGGCACTCCTGCGCGCCAACGCGGCCACCCCGCGCGAGGCGCGCAGCCGGGGCATCGGCGGCGAGGAGTGGGCCCCGGAGGTCGTCCTCTGCGCCGCCTACCCGACCGGCACGACGCCCGAGGCGCTCGGCCGCCTGCTGGACGCGCGACCGCGCGGCAGCGTCGCCGTGGTGACGGCCGCTCCGCCGCAGGGGACCGGCCCTGTCGCCCGGTGGACGCTGCCGGCCTCGGGCTCGGGCGTGGTGCCCGGCCTGGAGATGAACATCGCCCTGCAGAAGCTGGACGACGAGACCTACGACCGCTGGCTCCGCCTCCTCGGCGCGAACGTGGTCCCACCCACCGAGCAGACCCCCACCCCACCCCCGTCCTGGCCGGACCCCACCCTCCCGGACCTCCTCACCCCAACCGCCCCTGACACCTGGCCACCGGACCCGTACTCACCGCGATCACCCGAACCGCCGACCGGCTACCCTGCTCCCACCGGGCCATGGGACGCGCCGGGCCCAGCTGACCCGCGCTTTCTGCCGGACCGCTCCGGGCTCTCCGCCGCACCGCCGCTCTGGCCGGACCCGGCCGTGGAGCCTTCCAGCGGGCTTGCTCCCGGTGATCCGCGCTTCCTGCCGGACCGCTCCGGGGCCTCCGCCGCAGCGCCCTACGGCTCCGAAGCCGCGTCGGCGGGCGAGCCGACAGGCGGGCAGGTCGACCCCCGCTTCCTGCCGCACCGTCCCGTGCCCCTGGCCGGGTCTGCCGGGCCGTCAGGGCCGGGCGACCCCGCCGACGCGGGTTCCGGGGCCGGGGACCGGCGATTCCTGCCGAGACCGGCGAGCGCATCGCCCCTCCCGACCGGCGAACCTGGCGGCGCGGACCGGTGGAGTGCCACCGGTGCGCCCACCGGCGCAGGAGGCGTTCCCGCGCGGCCTGCCGGACCCACGCCCGCCGACCCGTTGGCAGCCATGGCCCCGGCGTCAGCGCGCCCCGTCGCGGGCGCAAGCGGCACCGGCTCCGGGCGGATGTCCGCCGGCCGACAGCTGACCTCACGTCAAGCGCCCGTCCCCACACCCGGCGCCGTCCCCGCCCCGCCGCGGCCGCAGCCCCAGCCGACGCCGCATGGGTCCGCCTCCGCGCCCGTCGAGTACGGCGAGCCCCTACCCCAGCAGCGGCTCCCCACCGACCCGTGGATCCTCGCGCTGCTCGCCACCCCGCCCGGCTCGGCCACGCCCGCCAACCCGCAGCTGCGCATCATCGGCCCGGTCGAGCTCGTCGGCGCTGCAGGGCCCGTCGAGCCCGAGCGCCGCGCCGCGCTGATCGAGGCGGCCGCTCGCCGGGCCCTCGGCCCGGCCCAGGGCGCGTACGTCTCCGCCGACGCGATCGGCCGGCTGCGCGAGTGGCTCGGTGACGGGCCCGAGGGAAGACCCGTCAATCTGCGCTGCGACTGGGACGACTTCCAGGCGCTGTGCGCACGTGGCCTGAGCGACAACGGCGCGTCCGGGGATACCGCGCTCGCGCGCGCCCTCGCGCTCGTGCGCGGAGCGCCGTTCGCCGAGGCCGCCTACCCGTGGGCGGAGGCGTTGCGCCGCGGGATCACCACCGCAGTCGTCGACGTCGCGCACGAACTGACTCTCCGCCGACTCCGGGCACGCGACCACAGGGGCGGGGAGGGGGCCGCCGTACGCGGGCTGGTCGCTGATCCGGACGCCGAGTTGCTGCTGCGCGACCTGATCTGCCTCTATGCCGATTCCGGCAGCGGCCAACAGCTCCAACGGACCGTCGCCCGCCTGGAATCCAAGGCGGCCAGGACCGGATTCCCGCTGGAGCCCGAGTCCGCCGCCCTCCTCGACGAGCTGCGTGCCCCCGCCGATCATCTGCTGCCCCGACGGTAGGGTGACGGTCGACGGGGGCGGTCGGCCCGCCCAGCCGACCGACGAGGGCGAGGTGGGGCGTGAGCGAGGGCGGCGGAGGACTGCGCGGTCGGGTGCTCGTGATCGACGGTGGTGGCGGACGGGCCGGTCGGCGCTTCCCACCGCGCGCGACCCGGCCCGCGCCCGGGCTCTCGTCGATCCTCGCCTCGATAGCCCCGCAGGTGCTGCTCGCCGCCGACGGCGTCGACACCGTGCACCTGCCCGCGAGCACCGACGCGGCAGGCGTCCGCGACCACCTGCGGGCCTCCGCCCGCCACCCTGGTCCACTGCTGGTCCACATCGGCGGCCACCTGGCCCGCGACCGCCGCAGCGGCGCGCTCGACCTCGACCTCGACGCCTCCCGACTGCCCTGGCGCGTCCTCGCCGAGGAACTGCGGCTGCGCCCGCCGCAGACCGGGACCCTCGTCATCGCCGACCTCAGCGCGGAACCCGCCGCGCTGCCGCAACTGCGTGTGCTTCCCTCTCCGCTGGCAGCCGGCCTGCCGCTCTGGGCGGCGATCAGCCCCGACCCGCAGCAGGTCGGCGTCTTCACGCGCGCGCTGGTCGAGGCCCTGCACGGCGGACGCCCAGGCGCGGGGGAGCGGCTGACGCCGGAGCAGTTGCAGCAGCAGGTCCACACCGTGCTGCGACCCGAGACCCAGATCGTGGTCTCGCACGGGCCTGGCTGGCGCGTCTTCCGCAACACCTCCCGCCGCCTGGGCCCGACCCTCGTGGAACGGGAGCTTGTGCCCCCGGCCGCTGCCGCTGCCGCTCCTACCCCCGCGCCCGCTCCTCCCGCTGCTCCTGTTCCGGCTGCCGCGCCCGCTACCCCCGCGTCCGCTGCTCCCGTTCCGTTTCCCGGGCCCGCTGCTGCCGCGCCCGCGCCTGCACTCCCCGTCCCCGGCGCTCCCGTCCCCGGCGCTCCCGCTCTGGCCGGCCCGGCAGTCGAACTGCGCAACGAGGGCGACACCGTCGAACTCCCCTCCCTGGCACCGGCGGAGCTACCCCCCTTCGACCTGCCGCCGCTCCCGCCGCACCCACCCACCGTGCACCTCTCCGCTCCGCCCACGCCCACCCCGCAAGCCGCCCCCCGCGCGCAGCGCGCCGCCGCGCTCCTCGCCGACGAACTCGACCCCTACCGCACCGCCATCGGCTCCATCGTCGCCGCCGCGGACGCGGGCGAGCACGCCCGCGCGGTCAACGAGGCCATCGCGCTCGAAGGCTCCGCCGTCGCCCGCCACGGCCAGGACGCCGAACCGGCGCTGAAGCTGCGTCAGGTCCGAGCCCATGTCACCCGCCTGGCGGGACTCCAGCGCGACGCCGCCCTGCTCTACCGCGACGTGGCACTGAGCCTGCTCGACGACAGGGGCGCCGACGACCCGGAGACCCGCCAGGCGGCCGCCAACGCCGAAGCCTGCTGGCGGGCGATCGAGGACGACACGGAGGCCCGCATGCTCGGCCCCGCTCTGCTGAGGCTCCGTCAGGCAGTGCCGGACCAAGGGAGGTTGAGTTCAGTCGAGCGCCATCTGGCGCGCCTGCGCGGTGAGGACGCCACCATCGCCCGCTGACGGAACCGTCGGGCCCCTGCGGTAGTTGATCGCGCCGTAACGGGGCAAGCCTCCACGCCGTCAAAGGATTTACCATCGTGGCAACACCTTGAGGCTCCCGCCTGTCCCCGCCTGGCCGGACACTGATCCGACCATCCCGGTCCCGACTCAGCGAGGAGCCTCCATGTCCGTGGCCGAAAAGGGCGAGCAGAGCGCACCATCCGCCTCCCCACCAGTGCAGCGACTGAAGGCCGGATCCGTCGGTCTGGTCGGTGTCATCTTCATGGCCCTGGCGACCGCCGCGCCGATCACGGCGATGACCGGCAACCTCCCCGTCATCATCGGGATGGGCAGCGGC
Source organism: Streptacidiphilus sp. MAP12-20 (assembly GCF_041262525.1). Lineage (NCBI taxonomy): Bacteria > Bacillati > Actinomycetota > Actinomycetes > Kitasatosporales > Streptomycetaceae > Streptacidiphilus > Streptacidiphilus sp. MAP12-20. The sequence goes on along the minus strand of NZ_JBGCCK010000010.1, from coordinate 94,986 downwards.
ACCGCCGCCCCCGCCGCTTTCGTCTTCGTGACACTCGTGCTGACCGTCTTCACCATCGGCTACGTTGCAATGGCCCGTCACATCACCACGGCCGGCGCCTTCTACGGCTTCGTCTCCCACGGCCTGGGCCGTGTCGCCGGCATGGCCTCCGGTCTGCTCGCGGTGCTCGCCTACGTGGTCTTCGAGGCGTCCATCGTCGGCATCTTCGCCTACTTCGCGCAGCAGGCCTTCGAGTCGCAGTTCCACATCCATCTGCACTGGCAGGTCTTCGCTCTGGCGATGCTCGGCGTCACCGCGCTGCTGTCCTACTTCGACCTGCACCTCGCCTCGCGCGTGCTCGGGGTCTTCCTGGTCGGTGAGGTGGTGATGCTGCTGCTGCTCGGCGGGGCGGTGCTCTTCCACGGCGGCGGCCCCACCGGCCTGCACATCGGCACGCTGAACCCGGCCAAGGCCTTCGCCGGCGCCAACGCGGGCGTCGGGCTCTTCTTCTGCTTCTGGTCCTGGATCGGCTTCGAGTCGACGGCGATGTACGGGGAGGAGTCCCGCAACCCCAAGCGGATCATCCCGCGCGCGACGCTGCTGGCCGTGATCTCGCTCGGCATCCTCTACACCCTGGTGACCTGGACGACCCTGGTCGCCACGAGCCCCACCGACGCGGTCAAGACGGCCAACGGCAGCAACCCGCTCGACCTCTTCCTCGTCCCGGCGCAGACCTACCTCGGACACTGGGCCGTGTCCGCGTTCTCCTGGCTGATGTGCACCAGTGCCTTCGCCTGCGGCATGGCCTTCCACCAGTGCGCCTCGCGCTACCTCTACGCGATCGGCCGGGAGGGCTTCCTGCACCGCGGGCTCGGCCGCACCCACCCCAAGTACGGCTCGCCGCACGTCGCTTCGTTCACCCAGACCGGCATCGCCCTGGTGATCATCGGTTCGTTCTGGGCGACCGGCCAGGACCCGTACATCAGCCTCTACACCCTGATGGCCATCCTCGGCACGCTCGCGCTGCTGGTGGTGCAGACGCTCTGCTCGTTCTCGGTGATCGCCTACTTCCGCCGCAATCACCCCGAGTCACGGCACTGGTTCCGCACCTTCACCGCGCCGCTGCTGGGTGGGCTCGGCATGCTGGCGGCGATCTATCTGCTGGTCACCAACCTGGACACGGCGGCAGGAGCGGCGTCGAAGATTCTCTTCTTCCGCTTCATCCCGCCGATCGTCGGCGCCGTGTTCCTGGCCGGCATCGGCCTGGCCCTCTACATGCGGGCCAGGCACCCGGACCGTTACGAGCTGATGGGCCGCCTCGTCGCCGCTGACACCCAGGAGCGCGAGGACTGACGCTCCCGGGCTCCTCGCTCTTCGGGGACGAGGGGCTGACGACGGATCACCACGGGTGCGGGCGGTAGTCCTTGAGGAAGACGCCGAACAGGTCCTCGCCCGCCTCGCCACGCACGACCGGGTCGTAGACGCGCGCCGCGCCGTCGACCAGGTCGAGCGGGGCGTGGAAGCCCACGTCCGCCATCCGCATCTTGTCGGGGTGCGGGCGCTCGTCGGTGATCCAGCCGGTGTCGACGGCCGTCATCAGGATGCCGTCCGTGTCCAGCATCTCCTGGGCGCTGGTGCGGGTGAGCATGTTGAGGGCGGCCTTCGCCATGTTCGTGTGCGGGTGGCCGGGGCCCTTGTAGCCGCGGCCGAACTGGCCCTCCATCGCGGAGACGTTCACCACGTACTTGCGCCGGGCCGGGGAGGCGGCCATCGCCGCGCGCAGGCGGCTGACCAGGATGAACGGCGCGGTCACATTGCAGAGCTGGACCTCCAGCAGCTCGATCGGGTCCACCTCCTCGACCCGCTGGATCCAGCTGTTGGACGCGTCCAGGTCCGGCACCAGCCCGCCCGCGTCGATGGCCGTACCGGCCTCGATCAGCGCGGGCGCGGCCGAGCCGCTGGTCAGCGCGAGCGCGGTGAGCGCCTCCGCGCTCAGAGCCTCTCGCCGCGGGCTGCCGGCCTGGGCCGGCAGAACCGGCTGGCGGCTCAGGTCGAAGCGGCCCAGCGTCACCGAGGAGGGCAGCTCCCCGGCCGGCAGCGGCGCGTCCTCGGCGTCGATCAGCTCTTGGTAGGCCCGGGGGGAGCGGCGCACGGTCTGCGCGGCGTTGTTGATCAGGATGTCCAGCGGTCCGGCCGCACTGACCGACTCCGCCAGCGCGATGACCTGGGACGGGTCGCGCAGGTCGATGCCGACGATGTTGAGGCGGTGCAGCCACTCGGCGCTGTCCGGCATCGCCTTGAAGCGACGGATCGCGTCGTTGGGGAAGCGGGTGGTGATCGTGGTGTGCGCGCCGTCGCGCAGCAGCCGCAGCGCGATGTACATCCCGATCTTCGCGCGGCCGCCGGTGAGCAGCGCGCGGCGACCTGTCAGGTCGGTACGGGCATCGCGGCGGGACCGGCTCTCCTGGGCGCAGCTCTGGCAGAGCTGGTGGTAGAAGGCGTCGACCTCGACGAAACGCTGCTTGCAGATGTAGCAGGCGCGCGGCCGCTCCAGTATCCCGGCGATCTCGCTGGTCACGGAGGTGGTCAGCTGCAGGCCCTGGGTCTCGTCGTCGATCCGGTCGGCTGCGCCGGTCGCGGTGCGCTCGGTGACCTCGCGGTCGTTGGCGGTCTTCGCGGCCCGGCGCTCCTGCCGGCGGCGGTGCTTGACCTCGCGGTACAGGCCGGCCGTGGCCCGCCGCAGCTCGATGGCCTGCGGGTGGTCCAGCGGGAGCTCGTTCAGCTCGGCCAGGGCGTCCAGTACCAGCTGCAGGCGGTCCGGATCGATCCCGGGGTGGGCCTCGGCGGCGGTCATCACGTCGGGTCCTGCGTTCATCGCCTGCTTGGTCTCGTGAGGGGGGCGGGTGGGGTGGTGCGGAAGCGAGAGGTCAACCCGATCAACTCTACTGGGTCCCGCTGCTTGGTCCGCCCGACGTCCTGCCGCACCTCAGCCGCCCGGCCACCTGCCCCAGCCCCTCGGCGATGTGCGTCAGCTGCTCGGGGGTGAGCACATCGATCAGCGCCTCGCGCACCGCCTCGACGTGACCGGGGGCGGCGAAGCGCAGCACCTCCCACCCCTGGTCCGTGATCTCGGCGAAGACGCCGCGCACGTCGCTGGGACAGGAGCGGCGGAATACCAGACCGGCCCGTTCGAGTTGGGTGATCTGGTAGGTCAGCCCGCTCTTGGAGGTGACCAGGCGGTCGGCCAGCTCGGTCATCCGCAGGGCGCCGCCGGGGGCGTCCGCGAGCTGTACGAGGACCTCGTACTGGGTGTGGGAGAGCCCGGCGTCGTCCTTGAGCTGCTGCTCGAGGCGGCGGCTGACCAGGTTGGTGGCACTGAGGAAGGCGAGCCAGGCGGCCTTTTCCTGATCGTCCAGCCAGCGGGGTTCTCTCATATCCACCACTCTACTCCTGTTGTTCAAATTTGAAACACGGTGTAGCGTCGGTCACGTTGCTTGGTTCAAATTGGAACTGACTGGAGCGGAGTCACCCTATGAGCGAGATCCCCGAGGCGACGGTCCGCACCCGTGTCCGTGTCCCGTTGCGTTTCGGCGACGGCTACAGCGTCGACGCCGAGCTCGCCACCTTCCACGGTCTGGCCGACGGCCTGGAGCACCTCGCGGTGGTCCTGGGCGACCCGGACCCGGCCGAGACCCCGCTGGTCCGCCTCCACTCCGAGTGCCTGACCGGCGACGTCTTCGGCTCGGCCCGCTGCGACTGCGGCCCGCAGCTCCGCGAGGCCGTCGAACGCATCGCCGCCCGTGGCGGCTACCTGCTCTACCTCCGCCAGGAGGGCCGGGGCATCGGCCTCTACAACAAGCTGGACGCCTACGCGCTCCAGGAGCAGGGCCTGGACACCTACGCCGCCAACGCCGCCCTCGGCCTCCCCGAGGACGGCCGCGACTACACCGCCGCCGCCCAGATGCTCACCGCGCTCGGCGTGGGCTCCCTGGACCTCCTCTCTAACAACCCGGACAAGGCCGCCCAGCTCCGCGACCTCGGCGTCCCGATCCGCGACCGCGTCCCCACCGGCGTCCACGCCACCCCGCACAACCTCCGCTACCTCCGCGCGAAGGTTCACGGGACAGCTGGATCACTCGCTCATGATCTGTTGCAGGGGCGCATCGCCTGAGAGTTGGGATGCCCTCGCGGACTTCCGCAGATCACCGGGATGCCGTGCCCGTCCACGCCGGGTCACACGTTCAGTCGCGCGCGAACGAGGGTGTCGAGGCGCTGCCAGGCCGGGGACGACGCATTGACGGCGCCCTGGACGAGGGCTGGAATCTCGGATTCGGCGTCCTGCCCCGGAAGGTCGTCGGGTCCGTAGCGCTTCTTGGTTGCCTCGACGATTCGGCGGGCGAGGTCGTCGATGCGGGGATCGTCGGCGTCCAGGTCGTGCGCGTAGTCGTAGTCGAGGAAGAGCCTTCGGAGTGCTGGCTCGGCGACGGTCTCGGCTTGGTCATGGAACAGCGTGGCGGCGAGGTCTGGGTGGGTGGCGAACACGAGGATCCACAGGTCGCGCTGCAGGTCCACCCATCGCGGCGTGAATCCCAAGGAAGTCAGGTGGTCCAGGTAGGCGCTGACCTCGGCGGGCAGTGGTTCCAGACGCCCGGTGGCGAGCTGGCGCAGGCGCTTCTGGGTCGCCCGCAGGCCACGGATGCGGGCGGTGAGCTCTTGGTCGATCTCGCGCAGCGCTGTCTGGAACTCGTCGTCGGTCCCTGATCTCAGATCCCGGATGCGGGCCAGTGGGACTCCGGCCTCGGCGAGAGTCCGGATCTTGATCAACTCGACGGCGTCGCGCGCGTCGTACCGCCGGTAGCCGGACGCGTCGCGGTCGGGTTCGGGGAGCAGCCCCTTGTCGTGATAGACGCGGATCGTCTTCGTCGACACTCCGATGTACCCGGCCAGCTGCCCAATGGTGATCACCTGGCCATCGTCCCACTTGACCTTGCCCTAGGGGCAAGGTCGCACCATGGGCGTCATGGCAGACAGAAATTTCGACCGGGAGACCCTGCGCGAGCTCGCCGACGAGGGCAACGAGACCGCCTGGGACCGGCTGGCCGACCTCGCCGATGCAGACGGGGACCTTGAGGAGCTGAGCGGGCTACTGGACGAGGGATGCATGCGCGCCGGGTTTCTCCTTACGCGACGTGCGGTCGCAGCCGGCGACCTGCGCGAGCTGCAACGGATCTCGGACGCCGGCTACGACGGGGCCGGGGACGAACTGGAGCGGCTGCTGAAGACACCGGCCGACGGACGTCGGGATTGAACGCCGAGCGACTGCCGATGCAGTGCGATCCGGGCGACGTCCCCGGCCCTCCGCTGCCCTTGCGATGTTCAAGGGCAAGACCGCTTCATGCTGCGCTCGCGACCTGCCCTCCTCGCCGGCGATCTCGGCCACTCTCCGTCACGATTGGCGGCCAGTTGACTCCCCATCAGCTGGCCGCCAGCGGGGAATCTCAGCGGCTCTGATCAACATTTCGGGATGGCCGAGCGTATACGGCTCACGAGCAGGAAGGACTCGGAGGTTATCCTTCCTGCGCTGTCGCCCGGCGCCGTCCTTCTGGAGTGAAGGTGAGCTGGCGGCGAATGGAGCGTCACACGGCGGACTGCCCACAGCAGTGGCTGCTCACGGCGCGGTGGCCAGGAGCACCGACGGTGTGCCGAAGGTCGAGGTCACGTCGGCCCATACCCGGTCCTGGCTGGCCGATCTCGCGCCGCAATGAGGTGATTCCTCGTCAGATCACCGGCTGGCGACCTACACTGGAGCAAGCCCCGGACCCGACCGGGCGCAGCTGTGTGACGGCGATTCCCGCTCGTCCGGATGGTTCGCTCCGGTCGACGGGCTCGTCCCGGAGGGAACTTGCCAGGCGCGCGGGCCGAAAGTTGCTCGACGCGCGCCGCAGAGGAGCCCCTCGACCTCACCTATGTGTGATCGCAACCGGAGCTTCCCGGACGCGCTGTGGAACCGAGGCGTCATGCCCACCACTCTGTTCGATCCCTTCTTGGTCGCCTCTCCCGCCCTTCGCGCCCGCCTCGTCTCGGGTGGTGCCCGGTGACCGCCCGATCCGAGGCCGGTGGGGGTTCGTCGGGGCGCGAGCGGGCCGCAGACGGGGTGATCCTGCGTCGGCTGAGTCGTTGGCAGGCTGAGGAACTGCGTGAGGATCTGGCGGACCTGCATGTCGAGTCGTGGGAGACCGCGGCCGGCGGAGAGTATTCCGGTCGGCAGGAGTTCCTGACGCGCTTGGCGGCAGCGGTGCGGCAGCCCGGCTTCGTCATGGTGGTAGCGGAGTCGAACACGCTGGTGGGCTGTGCCTTCGGATTCCCGGTGGGACGGGACGGCGTCTGGTGGCGGGGGTTCGACGGCGGACTGCCGCGGACTGTGGAGCAGTTGACGGCTTCCGGCCATGTGTTCGCGATAACGGAAGTGACAGTGCATCCGTATGCGCGCGACCAGGGTCTCTTCCAGCGGTTGCAGGCGGAGTTGCTGGCCGGGCAGGAGGCCTCATTCGCCGCCACCCTGGTGGACGAGGCCGACCGAACGTCGTACTCCGCCTTCCGGTCCACGGGGTGGCAGGAGATCGGGGAGGCGCACTGGCCGTCCGGGGCGCCGGCCCGGCGGGCGCTGCTCCTTCCGCTGGGCAACCGCGCGGCAGGCAGCCCCGGCGGTCTTGCTCACAACGCCCGCACCCAGCGTCCGGAGGGGTCGGCCGACTCTCCGTCGATGCCGCGAGCCGTGCCGCCGGAGTCTCCCTGACAGCCGCGCACGCGCATCGACCCGCGGCGATGACGCCGCGGGTCACTGCGCGCTTCGCGCCTACACGGTCTCGGATGCGCCGTTGGGTGCCGGCACGAGAAGGGACCTGGTCCCGGTCGGTGCGTGCTGGGGGAGCGCCGGCGTCGGCGCCGTGGCGGCGGCTTTGGCTGCGAGCGCCTCGCGGGAGAGGAAGGCGCCGAGTTCGCCGATGGTGCTCATCAGCGGTGCGGGGAAGACGACGGTGGTGTTCTTGTCGACCCCGATCTCGACCAGGCTCTGCAGGTTGCGCAGCTGCAGGGCGAGCGGGTGAGCCATCATCATGTCGGAGGCCTCGCCCAGGGCGGCGGCGGCCAGGGACTCTCCCTCGGCATTGATGATCTTGGCGCGCTTCTCCCGCTCGGCCTCGGCCTGGCGGGCCATCGCGCGCTTCATGGTGTCGGGCAGCTGGATGTCCTTGAGCTCGACCAGGGTGACCAGCACGCCCCACTCGGCGGTGGTGACGTCCAGGATCTGACGGATGTCCAGGTTGATGCGGTCGGTCTCGGACAGGGTCTCGTCCAGGGTGTGCTGGCCGACGACCTTGCGCAGGGTGGTCTGCGCGATCTGGTTGATCGCGGCGTTCACGTTCTCGATGGCGATGACCGACTTGACCGCGTCCTGGACACGGAAGTAAGCCACGGCGGAGACGTCGACGCTGACGTTGTCGCGGGTGATGATGCCCTGGGACTGGATCGGCATGGTGACGATCCGCAGCGAGACCCGATGCAGGACGTCGACCAGCGGGATGATGAACCGGAGACCGGCGGCGCGCGGACCGACCAGGCGGCCGAAGCGGAACAGGACGCCCTGCTCGTACTGCCGGACGACGCGGATCGCCATCGCCAGCCCGATCAGGACCAGGACGACGAGCACCACGAGGATGGTGATCAGGACTGCCATGTTCGCTCCCTCGGAGGACGGACCGCGCCGAAAGGGCATCGGTCCTGGAACTGCGTCGCTGCAGGGGCAAGGCCGGGAGGCGCGAGACCGCTTCTCGGCCTCACCGTGAGCCTGCTCCGCCCACGTCGCCGCGGAGTAGGGCCGAACAGGCCCTGTGCCGCCCGAGACCGGCCCTCGCAGGGACCACGAACGCGCGGCAGCTTGTCGGCGATCAGCAGTCCGGCAAAGGCCCCGGTGGCGCCGAGTAGCAGCAATCCCAGGAGAATCATGTGCTCCGTCCCTTCATGGCGTGGTGCAACTCCGGCGTCGTTCACCTGCCCGTCGACGCCTCGGACTGACGGCGGTGCGTGCCCGGAACAGCTTCTGCTCCTCGCGCCGTCGCGATCGAGATGCGCCTACCCGCCACGCGTTGCCGCAGCCGCTGGGCGGGAGGTCAGTTCGCCTCCTGCGCATGACGGTAGTGGGCAGCCTCCAGCGCTTCCCGGCACTGAGACGTCTCGTCAGCTACGTCGGCGTCCAGCGTGCGGACGCGAAGAAGGCCCCGCCGAACAGCGCGTGCCCGTGACGCGCGCAAGGCGCGGTCGCGCACCTCACCGTTGCGGGCGTCGGGCCCGACGTCCGGACCAGCGGACGCCGGCGAAGGCGAGGTCGGCGACCAACAGGACGCAGCCGATGACCAGCAGGAAGACCAGTCCCTTGGCGACGGCCCCGATGATGCCCAGAACGATCGCGAGGATGACTACGAGGAGGAACAGCGCCATGGTGTCGCCTCCGAGGGCGAGGTGGTCAGCGGCGGGCGAGCTGCCGCTCGCCGCCGGCACCGGGTTGGTAGGTCAGACCGTAGTGCTTGAAGATCGCTTCCTCACCGGAGGCCGGCAGCACGTCGTCGGTGCCGATCGCAGGGCAGTCCTTCACCAGGGACCTGCTGTAGTTCACCCGGACGTAGCCGGGGCCGACGATCACGTCGTCGAGAGGGACGAACACCAGCCGATGTCGCGTGGGCAGGCCGACCTGCACCGTGGCCATGGCCGGCTCGTCGCTGCTGGTGTCCACGTAGACCGCCTCCAGCGTGCCGATCTTGCGCCCGTCCGGATCGATCACATCGTGTGACCGCCACTCGCGTAGATCCGCTGCCTCGATCACGGCGTCTCCCTTCGCAGGCATCCAGAGGCGGACGGCGAGACACCGGTACCAGCAACTCTGGGGTCCCATCCCAACGTACTCCCGCGTGTGCCGGCGGGCATTTGCGCTGTACAGAATTGCTCAGCGGACGGAGCCGACCGGCGGGTTCCCGCAGGGCCGGGACCTCCGGAGCCGCGCCCGGCGCGTACGAGCGCGAGCCCGGGCCGGCGCAGGGGGCAGTCGCTCACGAACGGCTTCCCAACTTGCCGATCGCGCCGCCGACGGCGGCGTAGACCAGGGCCGGCAGGCCGAAGACCACGACCGCGTGCAGCTTGCTGTTCGTGACGGAACCGAAGATGCCGCGAGTCCAGCCGGCGAGCCAGTCGGCGGCCTGTTGGAGTAGATGGACGATTGAGTTCCCGGTGCTGGCGTCGAACAGGAAGAGCAAGATCCAGACGACCAGCAGGAGCGCCGCGAGGTATGCGGCCAATCGGACGATGCGCAGAAGAGCACCCATGCTTCGCGCCTGCCCCGAACCGGCCGCGGAAAACGGCGGGGGCGACTACGGGTTCGGCCTTCCGTCCCCTCAATCCCGCTTCGAAGCGGCCATGGAGGACGCAGTCCTGCCCTACCCTCCGCCGCTCCCGCTCCCGCCGCTGCCCCGAAGCCGCCGGTCGAGCTCGGCGCGCACGCTGCGTTCCATCAAGATGGGAACGTACGTTCGTACAGGGCTTCCCTCGAAGCGGCGTCGCGCGATCGCCAACACCTGATCCACATCACCGGGCGCCACCCTCCGCCCGTACCGGTGCTGCATCCGCTCACGCAGGCGCGCGATCGCGGTCTCCTCCTTTTGGTCCGCCGCTTCCATCTGCGGCCTCCTGGGCTCCTGGGTCGGCTCTCTTCGTGCCTCGGACCCGCCGACGTGCTCCTCGCGTTGAGGCGGTCAGGGCTGCGGTGTGGACTTGGCCGGGTGCGGGATGAGGGTGGTGTCGAAGGTGCCGTCGGCGATCTCGCGGGCCAGTTGGGACATCTTCTGTCGGTTGGCGCGGGCGTAGACGCGGAAGGCGGCGAATGCCTCGTCCGTGGTGATCTGCCAGCGTTCCGCGAGGATGCCCTTGACCTGTTCCAGGACGATGCGGGTGGTGAGCGCGGACTGGAGCTGGCCGCGCTCGAGTTCGCTGTGCGCCAGGGTGCGCTGCTGCAGGATGGCGATGGTCGCCAGGTCTGCCAGGGCCTGCGCGAGGGCGACGTCCTCGGCGCCCAGGGGGGTGGGGGCGGCGCGGAACAGGCCCAGGACGCCGATGACGCGGCCGCGCAGGCGCAGCGGGATGGCGTTGGCGGACACGAAGCCTGATGTGCGCGCGGCGGGCGTGAACTGCGGCCATCGCGTGGCGGCTTGTGGGTCGTCGAGGTCGATGTTGGTGTGCGGCAGGCCGCTTCGGTAGCACTCGACGCAGGGGCCCTGGTCGTGCTGGAGAGCGAAGAGCTCGAGCAGGCGCGTGTGTTCGTCCGAGGCGGCCAGGACCTGAAGGATGTCGTGCTGGTCGGCCAGCAGGACGCCGACGGCCGCCACGTCCAGGAGTTCCATGCAGCGAACGGAGAGCTGCTGGAGGAAGTCGATCAGGTCGAAGTCGTCGATCAGGGAGTCGGCGACCTCCACGAAGACTTTGGTGAGCTGCTGTTCGCGGGTCATGGCGATCAGTCCTTGTCTGCGACGGGTGTGGAGGTGCCGTTGCCGTTGCCGTTGTCGTCCAGGCGGAGCCGCCGGGTCACGATGTCCTTGGATACGTCGGTGATGGAGCGGCCACTGCTGTAAGCGTGGGCGCGGAGCCGCAGCAGCGCCTGGGGCAGGGGCAGGGCGAGTTGGACGCTGACCATGCCGGTGGCCTGATGCACGACAGCATGCTGCAAGGCGTGGGGGGAGTCCACGGGGGTGGGGCCGTCCAGGCGCGGCTCCTTGCTGCCCAGGAATCGGGCGGTCAGGGCGGACGCGAGAGTCTGGGCGTCGCCGATCTGCTGGTCGGTGAGGGGTCCGGGGGTCCTGCGAACGGCGGTCAGGACACCGGCGCGGATCGCGCCTATTCCCATGGGAAAGCAGAACACCGCGCGGGCGTCCAGGTCGGGGGCCTCCATGGTGAGCGCGGGCCAGCGGTCGTGACGTACGCGGACCAGGTCCGGCACCAGCATCATCACCCCGGTGGACACCGCGTCGGGGCCGGGTCCTTCCCCGAGGGTGAACTGCAGGTCCTCGAATCGGCGGGTGGTCTCGGATGAGCACCACAGGAGTTCGGTGAGGTCCGCGGCGGTCACCAGGGACACGGCGAGGCCGTCCATGCCGAGTGCCAGTGCGCCGGCCGCGGTGATGTCGGCGACTGCGTCGGACTGATCGTCGAGCTGCAACTCGCGCAGGACGGCGACCATGCGGTCACTGATCACCGCTCACCGCCGAGCCCCCGGAGGCCGGAGCTGGAGGCCTCCGTTCGCAGGCCTGGGGGTCGGGGTGGGTGCGTGGGGGAGCAGGAGGGCGGAGGTTCCGGTCAGGGTGAGGAGTCGAGTCAGTTTCGGGCTGACGTGGGTGAGCTGGAGGCTGCCTCCCGCCGCGGTGGCGCGCCGCGAGGCTTCGAGGAACGCGTTGACGCCGCTGATGTCGCAGAAGGTGACGGCGGTCAGGTCGCAGGCGATGGTGCGGTCGCCTCTGCTCAGGATCTGGCCGACCGTGTGGCGCAGCAGGGGCACCGAGGCCAGGTCGATCTCTCCGGACAACGCGAGCGAGGGGCCGCGCCGGAGGATGCTGAGTCCGTACACGACCGGCGTCAGGGCATCCCTGCGTGACCGGCCGACGCAACGGTGGATCAGGCGTCTGACGTCCGACGTCCATGTTCGTGGGGCGCCCGCGAGGGCGGTGGTGGTGTTCACAGGCGGTGGCCTTCCACGCGGGCGGGGCTGGGCCAGTGGGCATCGGTGGCCCAGCCGGCGCGTTCGAACAGGTGGATGACGGCGGCGCTCAGGTCGATCTGTCGGCGGTCGACGCCGTGGCGGGCGCAGGTGGGGTCGGCGTGGTGCAGGTTGTGCCAGCTTTCGCCGAAGGAGAGCAGAGCCAGCGGCCACAGGTTGGTGGCGCGGTCGTGGCGGCGGGTACGGAACGGGCGCTCGCCGATCATGTGGCACAGCGAGTTCACGCTCCACGTCACGTGCTGCAGCGCGGCCACGCGCACCAGTCCCGCCCAGATCAGGGCCGTGAGAGCGTCGTGGAGTGTGCCGCCGATCGCCCACCCCAGGCCGAGGGGCAGCGCGAGCGACAGGACGCACAGCGCAGGGAAAGCGGCGGAGACCCTGCGCATGTCACGGTCGGCGACCAGGTCGGGCGCGTAGCGGTCCGCCGGGGTGAGGTCGCTGGTGAACAGCCAGCCGACGTGGGCGTGGGTCAGGCCGCGGAGTTGGCCGCGCAGTGTGGTGCCGTAGCGGAAGGGGGAGTGCGGGTCACCGGGGCGGTCGGTGAAGTCGTGGTGGCGCCGGTGTGTGGCGACCCAGCTGATCACGTCGCCCTGGAAGGTCATCGATCCGGTCACCGCGAGCACGATCCGCAGGGTGCGGGTGGCGGTGAAGCTGTGGTGGGTCAGACAGCGATGGAATCCCACGGTGACGCCCAGACAGGTGACGGCGTAGAGCATGACGGCGAGCGCCACGTCCACGGGACCGATCAGCTGCCCCCACAGGACCCAGCCCGCCAGGAGGACCGCGAGAAATGGGAAGGCCACGATCGCGGCGGTTGCTGCCACCTGCCAGCCCTGCGGACGAAGATCAGGCGCGGACTCTGTGCGAGGAAAGGGCTCGCTGCCGTTGTAGACCGACTGCGTGGCCGACACGCGGGGGAGTGACGTCGACGCTGTCTGCTTGTGACTGGACACCGGCACTCCTGGCCGTCGTGAACGCGACGCAGCCAGGGTCAAGGGCAGCCGGACGACACCGCCCAAGAGGGGCGCAATTCGCACGAGGGGAATGGATCGCTCTCCGGGAAAGGTGTCTCTCCACCCAGAGTAGCGCCGTATTCCCACCTCTGGTTCCGATCGCTGTCGATCGGTTCGGCTGCGCGCGGGCAGTGCGCTCCGCCGGGGCGTACGCGGAGCGGATGAGGTGCAGGCTGAGGCGGCGGCGTCCCACGACCGGGTGGCGCTGGACCGGCTGCCGTCAGGGGGTGCCGGCCCAGGTCCAGTCCCTGATCTCCGGGAGGTCCTGGCCGTGCCTGGCGATGTACCGGCTGTGCTCGACGAGTCTGTCCTGCATGATCTGTTTGAGGTAGTCGCCCTTGGCTCCGAGCTGCGGCAGCCGGTCGATGACGTCCTGGACCAGGTGGAAGCGGTCCAGGCGGTTCTGCACCCGGACGTCGAAGGCCGTGGTGATCGTGCCTTCCTCGGTGTAGCCGCGCACGTGCAGGTTGTGGTTGGTCCGGCGGTAGGTGAGCCGGTGGATCAGCCACGGGTAGCCGTGGAAGGCGAAGACGATGTGCTTGTCCCGCGTGAAGAGCGAGTCGTAGTCCGCGTCGCTGAGGCCGTGCGGGTGCTCGGTGTCGGGTTCCAGCTTCATCAGGTCCACCACGTTGACCACGCGAACCCTCACCTCGGGCAGGTGTTCGCGCAGGATGGTGACCGCCGCGAGGACCTCCAGAGTCGGGGTGTCGCCGCAGCAGCCCAGCACCACATCGGGTTCGCCGCCCTGGTCGTTGCTCGCCCACTGCCAGATGCCGACGCCCTGCGTGCAGTGCACGGCGGCGGCTTCCACGGTCAGCCACTGCGGCATCGCGCGCTTTCCCGCCACCACGACGTTGACGTAGTGGCGGCTGCGCAGGCAGTGGTCCATGACCGAGAGCAGGCAGTTGGCGTCCGGTGGCAGGTAGACCCGCACCACGTCGGCCTTCTTGTTGACGACGTGGTCCAGGAAGCCCGGGTCCTGGTGCGTGAAGCCGTTGTGGTCCTGCTGCCAGACGTGGGAGGTGAGGAGGTAGTTCAGCGAGGCGATGTCGCGGCGCCAGGGCAGGCCCTTGGTGACCTTCAGCCACTTGGCGTGCTGGTTGAACATCGAGTCGACGATGTGGATGAACGCCTCGTAGCAGTTGAACAAGCCGTGACGGCCAGTCAGGAGGTAGCCCTCAAGCCAGCCTTCGCACTGGTGCTCGCTCAGCATCGAGTCCAGAACCCGCCCGTCGGGCGCCAGGAACTCGTCCCCCGCCTCGGTCCGGCCCTCCCACTGTCGGGCCGTCACGTCGAAGACCGCACCGAGGAAGTTGGACAGGGTCTCGTCGGGGCCGAAGAGACGGAAGTTCCGCTGCTGCGCGTTGCGGGCGATCACGTCCCGCAGGAAACCTCCGAGGACGAGGGTGTCCTGCGCCTGGACCGCGCCGGGCTCGGACACCTCGACGGCGTGGGCGCGGAAGTCCGGCATCCGCAGGTCCCGCAGCAGCCGGCCGCCGTTGGTGTGCGGGTTCGCGCCCATCCGGCGGTCGCCCTTGGGAGCCAGCTCCGCCAGTTCCGGCATCAACCGGCCGTCCGCGTCGAACAGCTCCTGCGGCCGGTAGCTGCGCATCCAGTTCTCCAGCTGGGCCAGGTGGGTGGGGTGTTCGGCGTCCACCAGCAGCGGCACCTGGTGGGAGCGGAAGGTGGCCTCGATGGGCAGGCCGTCGACGAACCTGGGGCCGGTCCAGCCCTTGGGCGAGCGTAGGACGATCATGGGCCAGCGCGGCCGGGTGGTGTCACCAGTGGTGCGGGCGTGGGCCTGGATCTCCTTGATCCGCTCGACGGCGCGGTCCAGGGCGGTCGCCATGAGCTGGTGCATCGCCATGGGGTCGTCGCCGGCCACCAGGTGGGGTTCCCAGCCGCAGCCGGTCAGGAACTGCTCCAGTTCCCCGTCCGGGATCCGGGCCAGGACGGTCGGGTTGCTGATCTTGTAGCCGTTCAGGTGCAGGATCGGCAGAACCGCGCCGTCGCTGACCGGGTTGAGGAACTTGGTGGAGTGCCAGGCGGTGGCCAGCGGCCCGGTCTCGGCCTCGCCGTCGCCGACCACGCAGGCGACGACCAGGTCGGGGTTGTCGAAGGCGGCGCCGAAGGAGTGGCTGAGCGAGTAGCCCAGTTCGCCTCCTTCGTGGATCGAGCCGGGGGTGGTCGGTGCGACATGGCTGGAGATGCCGCCGGGAAAGGAGAACTGGGTGAACAGCTTCTTCATCCCGGCCTCGTCCTGGCTGACGTCCGGGTAGATCTCGCTGTAGGAGCCCTCCAGATAGGTGTTCCCGACCAGCGCGGGTCCGCCGTGGCCGGGGCCGGCGACGTAGAACATGTTCAGGTCGTACTCGGTGATGACCCGGTTCAGGTGGACGTAGATGAAGTTCTGGCCCGGGGTCGTACCCCAGTGCCCCACCACCAGTGGCTTGACGTCGGACAGTTCCAGCGGCCGTTTCAGCAACGGATTGTCATAGAGGTAGAGCTGGCCCACCGACAGGTAGTTGGCGGCTCGCCAGTACGCGTCCATCCGGTTCACCTGGTCGGGCGCGAGTGCGGGGGCGGTGCGGGTGGTCGTCGTCATCGGTTCCGACTCCTTCGCGGGGGAACTCCGGCAGCTCTCGGCCTGGGGGAGCGCGGTGTCAGCCTGGGTACGATTTCCCGGCCGGTGACCGGTGGGCTGGATGGACCGAGCTGCATGCTCCACGCCGGCGACCTGGCAGGACCCTGGCCGGGCCTGCTACGGCGCGGCGAAGACCGTGGCAGTCTCGCCGTGCCAGTCCCTGGGCGCGGTCGCATCCCAGCGCTTCGATCCCCAACGGCTGGTGGAGTCCGGGTCGAGCAGAGCGCCGGCGCTCTGCCGGTTCCCGGCGCCGGACGCGGCCGCCATCAGTCGGGCGGCTTCGTCCGGGTCGGTTTCGGGAGGCACCACGAGCAGGTCCCAGCGGCCCACCTGGTAGGAGAACAGGCTGATCTCGTACGGGTCCTGCTCGGCGTCGAACCATCCCAGGCGCAGCGTGTGCACCCCGGTCCGGACCCGGCCCGGGATAGTCGGCCACAGATGCCGGTTGACTGTGGCGTGGGTGATGCGGCCCCAGCGGACGTCGAGCTCCGCGACCAGGGGAGGCAGCTCCTGCTTCAGGTCGCGTGAGTGGGGCCACCAGGCGCCGTCGAGGCGGCAGCGTTCTCCGTCCGGGGTGACGCTCAGGCGCAGCGGTAGCCCGCGAGCCGCTGTCGCGGTCGGTTCGGCCGGGGCGGGGCGCTGAGGGGCGATGTCGGTGGCCATGATGCGGAGCCTGACCCCAGGCGGTCACCCGCCCGGTGCTGCCGTTCCCCGAGGACGACGCGACCGTGACTGTCGCCTGCGAAATACCCTCGACGCTTCCAACGTACTCCGGTGCGGTTCTGGTCGGGACACGCGCCGTGGAGCGGCGGGACCGCAGGGACAGCCTTCAGCGGCGACCACCGCGGACAGTACGGTCCCACGCCCCTGCTGCCGTCGCTTGGATTCCGCGATCCAGCCGAGCGCAGGATGCCGGCCGTCGGGGCCGCTTCGGGCGCTGAGGTCACGCCTTGGGGGTTGAACCCGCGAGGTCGGGGAATGATCATTGTTACGAAGGGAAGAGAGCCATGGTTCCCACAGGTACCGCGGCGATGCACGACCCCGTCGCCGCCGAGGTGATGATTCCGGCCGATCTGCAGGTCAGCGACCACACGGCCGTGGACAAGGCGCTGTCCATCCTGCACAGTGCCCACATCGACCACTTGCTCATTCGCGGCGACGATGGCAGATGCGTTGGTCTGGTCACCCGTGACCAGCTCGCCGGCTATCTGTCGCAGCCCTGGTACGGCCAGCATTCCCGGCTGCGCGATATCGAACACGATGGCGGCCCGTTCGCCCGCGCCGACATGTCCGCGGCCGCCGCGGCTGCCGTCATGAAGGCGCGCGATCTGAGCGCCTGGCCCGTTGTCAACGATGACGGCTTTGCCCTCGGGGTGATCACCGAGGAGCGGCTCCGCATCCTCGGGGCGTAGTCCCTTCCCCGACCTCATGGTCACCTGTCATCGGGCGATGAGTTCGTCAAGGTCCTGGACGACGACGTGCGGAGCCTGCGCGTCTGCTGCGCTCTCGCCGCAAGAGTGAGCGCGGTGATGCCGATAACGGCCACGATCAGGATCACAACGGCCATGCCTGTGGACATATCCATCCACCCGAGCGAGTGGGTGGCTGCTCAGCGCCTGAACGCGTCCTTGGCCTTCTGTCCGGACTGCTTCAGGTTCCCCACGACGCGGTCGGTCCTGCCCTCTGTCCGCACGCGCCGGTTGCCGGTGGCGCGCCCGAAGCCTTCCTTGAGGCGACCTTTGAGTACCTGCTTCGTATTACTGATCTTCTGACCAATGCTCATGGTCATTCCTTTCGGGTGTGACTTACCGGCGGCACTTCGAACGCAGCGTCCCTGAACCGTACTTGTCGATCCGCGCCTGCCCCGGCCCGGCTCCGCCAACCCTGAACGCGGACGCCGTGGATCGGCACGACGGAGATGAGCAGAAGCCCGTCACGAGAAGGCAGCGCAGCGACAAGGACAACGTGCGGGCTGCCTGAGACGACCGGTGCTCCATGGGCTGATGGATGACCTGTCCCCGCCGTCCGCGCGGGGCTATGCTGGCGAGTGTCCCAGACCCCGACGGCGCGCTGCTGCTTGGCACAGGTGCCTGCGGGGGGCGGACCATTCGTTCGGTCGTCCTGGGCATCCCCGAGGGGAACCAGCCGGATCATAACCTTGATGCCACGGGCTTTTGATCGGCCATTCGCCCTACACCCGGAAGTACGACCGTCCCCCGGGGCGTCCCCGCAGGTGCGGGGATGCCGGCACTCGCGCAAGCCGCTGCCCCGGACGGCCCGGTGAACTGAGGCGATCATGCTCAGCCCAGAGACACTCGGCATCTGTCGGCGCGACACGACGAACCAGGCCCTGATCACCCCGATCGGGGAGATCGACCTCGAATCCGCCCATCTGCTGGGAGAAGCGCTGGATACGTGCCTGCGCGACGGCATCCGCACCATCGACATCGACGCGAGTGCGGTCACCTTCTGCGACTTCCGGGGCCTGAACGTTCTGCTCACGGCCTCGCAACACACCGCGATGCTCGGCGGATCCCTGCGCCTTCATTCGCCCAGTCCCATGCTGACGCGGTTCCTCGCCTTCGCCGGCGCGGGCTGCCTGCTCCTCGCACTGCCCGACGACCTGGTCGCCACCACGCTCTCACCGCCGCCCTCGACGCGGTACGAGGGCATGCACCAACTCGTCTCGGTGATGTCCACCGTGTCGGGCGGTGCTCGGTGACCACCGCGGAACTCGCTGACGTGATGACACTTACCGAAGCCGGACCACGCGCGCGGTCCTGGGCGCGGCCTGAGCAGGTGAAACCGCCCGCCGGCGGCGGAGCCCGGGACGCCCGTGCCGCCTCCGTCGTGCTGTTCGCCCGGCTGCACGACCTCGAGGAGGGCTCGCCGGAGCGCACCTGCGTGCGCAACAGCCTGGTCGAACTCAACCTCACCTTGGTCAAGTTCGTCGCCGCCCGGTTCCGCGGCCGCAGCGAGCCGATGGAGGACATCATCCAGTCCGGAACCATCGGCCTGATCAAGGCCGTCAACCGCTTCGACCCGGACCGCCGGGTGGCGTTCCCGACCTTCGCCATCCCCACCATCACCGGCGAGATCAAACGGTTCATCAGGGACACCAGCTGGGCCGTCCACGTCCCGCGCCGGCTCCAGGAGCTGCGCCTCACACTGGCCAAGGCGTCCGACGAACTCACACAGTCGCTCAACCGCGCCCCCACCACCCCGGAACTCGCCGGATTCCTCGGACTGCCTGAGAGCGAGGTGATCGAGGGACTGCGCGCGAGCAACGCCTACACGGCCGGTTCACTGGACACCGTCGAGGAGGAGTCTGCCGCCCACAGCGCCATGGGCGACCGCACCTGGCGTGCGGATGCCGCCGCCCTGGAGAGCGTTGTGAACCGCGAGTCCCTGAAACCGCTGCTCGCCGCTCTGCCGGAGCGCGACCGGATCATCCTGTCCCTGCGCTTCGGCCAGGAGCTCACCCAGTCCCAGATCGCCGCCGAGCTGGGTCTCTCCCAGATGCAGATCTCCCGCCTGCTGTCCCGCGCCCTGGGACTGCTCCGCAGCGGGCTGCTCACCGACGACCACGCACCGGTACCTGGTGCGGTCCCCCCGGTCGCGCCGTCCGGGAACCCGCCGGCCAAGGTTTCCTCAGCCCATGTGTCCGCCTCTGCTGCTGAGGAATGGCCGTCTGACCCGCCACCGGCACGTCATGAACGGAACCCGGTCGCGCCCACGAACCCTCGACCACCGGAGGAGAGAGTCAACCATGCCCGGCACGACGGTCATCAGTGTGGCGCCGGCCACCGTCCACGTTCCGGCGGTCGTACTGCTGGGCGAGTGGAGGCCAGACCTCCGCTGCGGCCGGTCGGCCGAACCCTTCGAGGAGGAGACCTACGCAATCACACCGCCGTAGCGCCCGTCCTCCGGTCCTCGGCAGACGCCTCAGCCACCCAGCCCCTCGCGCCGCCGTCGCGCAGGAGGAGCGTCTGCGCAGGGCTCAGACAGCGAAGCGCCTCCGCCCGTCGCCGACCACGCTCCAGGAGGCCCGGGCAGCCGCCAAGTTGCCGCCTCCCCACTGCCGGCGTTCCCGGCCGTCGCCTCCGAGTCGCAGGCACGGATCGAGGCTCCACATCGCAGGCGCGCCACAGCCACCGCTCGGTCATGCGGCCCGCGCGGGGCTCCGCCCGATCAGCCTGCCCCATTGCAACCGCCGCCGGGTACAGCCCCTGCATGTCTTTGGCCCGTCAGAATCGTTGTTGCTTATGGATGCTTGGGTGGTGGGACGACAGCGAGAAATGGGGTTCCAGTGAGCGGCGGACGGGTGAGTGCCGCGAATTGGCCTGCGGCTTTTGGGTGCGAGGGCGGATCGGCCGGATGAAATGGAACCTCCGGGCGCTCGCCGTCAACCAGGACGTGTGGCAGGCGGAATTGCGACGTCGCCTGGCTGAACACGGCTTGGTGATCTCCGTGGGGAAGATGTCCAATCTCTGGACCGGACAGCCGGTATCGCTCAAGTTGGAGGAGCTGGACATCATCTGTGTCGTGCTCGGCTGCGCGATCGGCGAGTTGCTGGAGCCGGAGCCGGAGAAGGTCACCTGCCCCATGGAGAAGTCCGCACCACCTGCGGTGGATCTGATCGACACAGGGGCGGCGAACCAGAGCCTCGCACCGTTCAGAGGCGCTTTCCGGCCCGTCCCCGGGCACCCGGGAATGTTCGATCTCCGGGGGACGACCGCGGAGCAGCCCTGCTCCTGATCTCTCCTCGGGCCCGGTGCAGCCGCCACTCGTCTCCTCGCGGGTCAGGGGGTTCGTGGCGGTTCGGTCACCGTTCGGGGTCGGGGCAGGTCCCTGCGTTCGCGGGCTGTCAGGTGGCGCTGAATCGCGCGTCGCCCGACACAGGCAAAGCGGAGAAGGGCGTGATCGGGAAGGAATACCGCGTCAGCGACGATCATCGCGCCGGAGAACACCGGCAGCCCGAGCAGGACGGCGATCCCGGCGTGCATGCCGATCAGCAGGCCGAGGAGGACGTATTTGAGCCTGCTGAACAGGGCGAAGGGAAACGCCACCTGGACCAGGACGGTGACGTAGCCGGCGATTGCGATCAGGAGGTCGTGGGCGTCGGCGAGGTGCGAGAGCGTGGGCCAGGGCTGGAACAGGTCGAGATTGAGCACGTAGTGGAGTGCGGTGCCGTCCCGCCACATGCCTCCTTGCACTTTGTACAGGCCGGCGGCTCCGTAGAGGATGCACACCTGCGCCGCGATCACGAACATGCCGCAGTTGTGCACCAGCGCGGTCAGCTGCGACCGGAGCATCTTCGCCTGCTGCCAGGATGGCCCCGACCTGGGGTCGGTCGACTCGGGACCCGGCCGACCAGGGGCGGACTCACGGAGCCGTCGCCTGAGGGCGTCCAGAGACCAGCGACGGCCACAGGCCGTGAACGTCAGGTAGATGGCCATCAGCACGATCAGGTTGTCCCCGCCGTCCGTCATGAAGACGGCGCGGCCGTGGAAAGAGGTCACCACGAGGGCGAACAGAACGGATGCCACTCTGGTGTGCCAGCCCAGCATGAACACGGTCGACGTGAGCAGCGCCAGGATGTAGCAGGCCTCGAAGTACGCCCTGTCGTCGGAGAGGGTGAGCAGGCTGAACCAGCCGTTCTGGTGGGACAGCTCGCGGGCCAGATCCGGAGTCCAGGGAGAGTCTGGTCCCCAGATCTCGTCGCGGTGGGGGAACTCGCGGAGCAGGAACGTGAGGTAGAGCAGTCCGTACCCGATGCGCAGCAGGGCCGCTGCGTGGAGCGAGACGGCCCGTTCGGTCAGGAAGACGAACGCCCTGGTGACGGGGTCGGGGCGGCTCTGCGCGGGGTAGGGGGCGATCGATGGCTGACCGTCATGGCGGGCTTCGGCGTGGGATGTCCGGTCAGTGATCACGAGACCTCACTTGCCACCACGGGAGGTACCTGGTGTTGGACGGGGTTTGAGCGGGACGGGTGCCGGAGACCTGGGCTGGAGCCGGACCGATCGAGGTGGTGATGACGCGCAACTGGACGGCGTCGAAGGTCCGGTCGCCACGGGCGGCGAGGCGTTGGGCGGCGATGTTGAGCAGGTACTCCTGGAGCATGCGGGCGCGCTCGGAGTGCGACGTGTCGCTGTCGCCGTGCGATTCGAGGTAGGCGCTCCACGCTCGGCGCAGCATGTTCTGTGAGGTGTGGCTGGGGAAGGGGTCGTGTTTGATCGCGGCGTCGTCCACGGCGGTCAGGTCGACCCAGTCGCTGACCTGTGTGGATCCGTCAGGAGCTGTACGGGCCGTGCGTGCGGAGACCTGTTGCTGGGCTGACTGAGGGTCCGGCGCGAAGAGGCGCCAGTTCTGCTCGAAGTAGGGGTAGATCCAGGCGTTGATCTGCTGCTCGTACTGTGTGGAGATCGTGTTTGTCGGCGCGACATAGAGGAAGAGCAGCACGAGATGTGTGACCGTGACCATGACACACACCGCGACCGCGCTGGCAACCAGGAGTCCAGCCGACCGTGACAGCAGCGGACGGCGACTCCCGGTTCGGTCGTCGATCTGGTGGACCGCGGAAGAGGCGGTCAGGGGTGCGGTCAGCAGCCCCCCAGTGGCCTGTCTTTCCTCACGGCCGGTCGCGGTGGCGTCGTGGTCGCTGCGGCTCATCTCGTCCTCCTCGCTCGTCCATCGGCTCTTGCCAGTCGTTCGCCGCCAGCAGTTGCAGAGCAGGGAGTGTGGTCGGCGCCTGCCTGGGAGTGCGCTGATGTGTCCGGAAGGACGGCACGTGGCGGCGTCCTGCATGTGCTCCGCCACGGCCGTCCTTCCGGCGCCCGGCCAACCGCGTTCGGCTACGACTTCGCCAAGCTGCGCGCGTCGGACTGGTGAGCGCCGCATCCCTGGTCGCACGTGCCGCACGTGTGGTCACACTGCTTGCACTGGTCCTGGCACTTGTCGCACAGGTTTTGGCAGGGGCTGCACTGATCCTGGCAGGGGCTGCACTGGTCCTGGCACTGTCCGCCCGCGCCGCCGGCGGTCGCGCCGCCCGAGGTGCCAGCGGTGGTGCCGGCGGTGGTGCCGGCCGTGGTGCCTGCGGTGGTGCCGGCGACCACCCCGCCGATGAGCCCGGTACCGCCGACGAGACCAGTGCCGCCGATCAGCCCGCCGGTGCCCCCGGTCGTACCGCCGATCAGCCCGCCGGTGGCTCCGGCGGTGGTGCCTCCTGTCGCGCCGGCGATCAGGCCGCCGGTGGCACCGGCAGTGATTCCGCCGGTCGTGGATCCGGCCGCACACGTCGCCCGGGTGATGACGTTCGTATCCAAAGTGACCGACCCGTTGCGGGCGAGCGCCCGACCGTCAATGGTCGCTCCGGTGGTGACCGAGATCGACGTGAGGGCCAGGATGTTGCCGACGAAGGTGGAGTTGGTGCCGAGCGTCGCGGAGCTGCCCACCTGCCAGTAGACATTGCACGGCTGGGCGCCGTTGATCAGTAGGACCCGGCTGGCGGATGCTGTCTGCAGCGTCGATCCGATCTGGAAGATGAAGACCGCGTTCGGGTTCCCGTGGGCGTCAAGCGTGAGCGTGCCCGAGAGGTTGATCGACGACGCGGCCGTGTAGACACCCGGGGCCAGCGTCTGACCGACCAGGTCTCCCGGCGAGGTGAGCGTGACATCCGAGGCCTGGCCGGCGGCGTTGTTGTACGCAGTGGTCAGATCGCTTTGCGCCTGGGCCGCGACGGCGTCCGTCTGGTGGATGGCGCCATTGACCATGACGGGGGTGAGGCCGGTGATCGAGGTCCCCGGGAACACGCCGACATCCCCCGTGATGGTGGTCGGTCCCGTGTTCGTGACGGACTGACCGCCCAGCACCGCGAAGCTGTCCGCCGTCCCCAGCGGCACGGCCACGCCGATCGCATGCGCGCTGGTCGGTGCCAGCGCGACCCCAGCGGCCGCGAGTGACAGCATCAGGGCGCCGGAAATCCAGGCGGTGAACACACGCCACGAAGGCGCGACAGAGACATTCAATTCCATCTAGGTGCCCAACTCCTTCAAGATGTTTCTGTGAATATCGGATGGTCCGCCATTGGGCCCTGGCTCTGAACTGCGAGCCGTGTCAGCGGTTCTGAATTATCGAATACCTGCCCTATTTTCAATTTCTGTGAAAGTGGGTCGGATGCGAAGACATTAGCCTCGGTCTCATTTGCTCGACCGGTGTGGAGGGCGAGGCAGACGGGTGATATTCGAAGGAACGTTTCTTCCGGTCGGACAGCCCCGGTCGGTTGAGTCGGCAGATCGAGGGTGCCGTCCGACTCCAGTTGCCGACTGGCACGCGGGGTGCTCCGCCGCAGTCCAGTTCACTCGTCTGGGCGAAGTCTCCGGGATATGCACTCGGGATATGGCGGGTTCGGTGAGCATGACGGCCACCGCCGCTGAACCGGGGGCCGGCGAGTACCCGCAGCAGACAACGCCGAACCGATGGAGGCGCATTGATGGAAAGACAGTCCACGGACCCGGACAACGACTCGGCGGACCGGCAACGGCGCCCGTGCTTCGTGTGCGCGGTGGCGGCCGGTGACGCGGACCACCGGGACGAGATCATCTACGAGGACGAAGGCCACCTGGCATTCCTGCACGGCTGGCCGCTCCTGCCCGCCAGGCTGCTGGTCGCGCCCAAGCAGCATGTCGAGCACGCAGTCGGCGACGTCATGACGCCCGCCTTCCTGCGCACGATGCAGGTGCTGCGCCTGGTGGCGCTGGCTGTCGAGGACGTGTTGGGAGGGGAGAGAACGTATGTGTCGGGCGTGGACGGCCAGGCCGAGACCGCGCACGTGCACTGGCAGGTAGCCCGGACGCCCGAGGGCGATTCCCCCGGCGGGCAGGGGCTCGAAACGACGAACCCTGAGTACGCCGTGTTCGCCTGCACCGCCCAGGAGCAGGCGGACCTTCCCGGGCGGCTGCGCACGGCCGTCGCTGCGCAGCGTCGACGGGGTCCTTGGGCTTCCGCCTGGGCCGCGTCAGTTCAGGACGGCCGGGCCGACGTTTGCCCGGGCGGCGAACGGGGAGCAGCCGGACAAGAGAACCCGTCGTGAGGAGGGCGCTGTGATCGTCCTGGGAGTCATCCTGCTCGTCATCGGCTTCGTAGCCAAGATTTCGGTCCTGTGGACCGTCGGCATCATCGTGCTTGCGGTCGGGGCGGTGTTGCTCCTCCTCGGCTCGGCGGGGCACGCGGTACGCGGAAGGCGCCACTACTGGTAGCTGGACACCTCCCCACGTCAGGCCGTGCCGGATGACGACGGTCGAGACTCGCTCTTCGACCGTTGGACGTACGTGATCCGGCCCTGGCGCCGCTCACCGACGGGCCTGCGCGGGCGTGCGGCAGGGTGCCGAGTCAGGGGACCGATCCGCTCCCGCCGCCGGTTCACTGGACGCCGCCGCGAGAGCGTCATGCCCGTGCGCACGACGCCGAGGTCGGACTGGGCCTGGCCGCTGAGCCAGGCGCGGGCGGGGTCAGGCGGATCAGGCCGGTTCGCCGGGGGCGTCCGGGAGGTGGCGGAGGTGGCGGAGGTAGGGGTCGGGGGTGTGGCGCGGTTCGAGGCGGCTCTGCCGTCGGGCACCGTGTGCCGCAGGCGACCTCGTCGGTCGATGGGAGAGCTTGAGGCAGACCCGAGATCGGAGTCGCTCGTGCTTCACTCGGCGGATGCGGGTGTTGAGGCCGCATGGTGTACGGCGTCGGTGGTGTCCGCGGCGGCTGCGGTGGCCTGGGCCGCTACGGTGCGCCGGACGAAGACGAGAGCCACCGGGATGCCGGCCAGGCAGACGAGCCCGCAGATCAAGAACGCCGAGTGGAATCCGCCGTTGAGCGCGTTTGCTACGGCGTGACCCTGGCCGAGTAGGGCACGGGAGCGGGTGGCGGCCACGGTTGATGCGATCGCGATGCCGATCGCACCGCCGAGTTGCTGGGATGAGTCGATGAGTCCGGAGGCGACTCCGGCGTCGCGTTCGGTGACCCCGACCAGGGCTCCGATCGATACCGGGATGAACACCCAGGTGACGGTGCCGGTCAGGAAGAATGGGCCGGCCAGGTGCGCCCAGAAGCCTCCCTGGGCGGGGAGCTGTGTTGCCCACAGGATTCCCGCGCCGGTCAACGCCAGCCCGACCGCCATCACCAGCCTGACCGACGCGCGGGTGACGAGCAGTTGCGCGGGCCCGGCGAGCGCTACCCCGGTCAGGCCGACTACCAGCCAGGACAGGCCGGTCTTCATCGCGGAGTATCCGAGTACCTGCTGCATGTACAGGGTGCCGGTGAAGATGTAGCCGTAGAAGGCGGCGCCGAGCAGGAAGCCGACCGCGTTGGACCCGGTGAGGGTCTTGAGCCGGAAAAGCCGCAGCGGCAGCAGCGGTGCGTCCGCCCTGGCCTCGATGAGGAGGAACGCGGCCAGCAGGACTGCGGCCGAGGCGAGCAGCGCCAGGGTGCGGCCGGCTGCCCACCCGACGGCCGGGGCCTGCGAGACCGCGTACACCAGCAGCACCAGAGCACCGGTCACGGTGATCGCGCCGAGCGGGTCGTAGCGTCGCCGTGCGCCTTCCAGCCTGCTCTCCGGCAGTACCCGCCGGGCGAGCAGCAGCGCGACCGCGCCGACGGCGACGTTCAGATAGAAGATGTACGGCCAGCCCGCGTACCGGGTCAGGGCGCCGCCGGCCAGGACGCCGACGGTCGCCCCGCTGGCGCCGATCGCGCCCCAAAGCCCGAGCGCCTTGTTGCGCTCGGCGCCCTCGGGGAACATGTTCATCACGATCGACAGCGCCGCGGGCAGTACCAGGGCCGCGCCCAGGCCCTGGACACCACGCATGATGATCAGGAACGTGCCGGTGGTGGCCAGTGCGCAGGCCAGCGAGGCTGCGGTGAACAGCGCCAGCCCAAGCATGAACACGCGCCTACGGCCGAGTAGGTCCGCAGCTCTGCCTCCGAGCAGCAGGAATCCACCGAAGGTGAGCGCGTACGCGGTCACCACCCATTGCAGGTCCGACTCGGCGAATCGCAGCTTGACGCCGATCGTCGGCAGCGCGACGTTGACGATCAGCATGTCTACGGCGGTCATGAAGTACGCCAGGGCGAGCAGCGAGAAGGCCCGCCAGCGGTGCACCTCGCCCGGTGCTGCGGCTTGCCCCCGCCCGTCGTGCCTGGCTTCCAGTGAGGTCATGTGAGCCTCCGGTGTTTGCTGGTCATGTCGTCTACTGGTTGAAACCCCAGCCGTCCTGGCGATTCACCGACGAATACGCCGCGCCGCCGGTGTTGTACTTCCAGGAGGCGTTATCCAGGTGCCATGCGGAAGGACAGGACATGCCGTGACCGAGGTGACCCTCGCCCGTGCCCAGGCCGGCGACGGTGAGGCCTTCAGCGAGCTGATCGCTCCCCATCGCCGCGAGCTGCAGGCGCACTGCTACCGGATCCTCGGATCGGTTCAGGACGCCGAGGACGTGCTTCAGGAGGCTCTGTTGGCCGCATGGCGTTCGATTGGCAGGTTCGACGGCCGGTCGCTGCGGGCCTGGCTGTATCGCATCGCCACCAACCGCTGCCTCAACTTCCTGCGTGGTGAGTCCCGCAGGCCCCACCTGGTTGATCTGGCCAATCCGGACACCGGAAGCAACAGGTCGGCTCGGTCCGACGAGCCGTGGTGGATCGAGCCTTACCCGGATGATCTCGACGATCTGGTTCCCGGTCCCGAAGCCCGCTACGACACCCGGGAGTCGATCGCCCTGTCGTTCGTGGCGGGCCTGCAGCACCTGCCGCCCCAGCAGCGAGCCGTCCTCGTTCTGCGGGATGTGCTCGGCTTTCCGGCTGCAGAAGCGGCCGACATCCTCGGCACGACGCAAACTGCGGTCAACAGCGCACTCATCCGGGCACGCGCCGGTCTGCGACCCGAGCGCGACCTGCATGACGTGCCGGCTCCCAAGTCCCCGGCCGAGGCCGCCGTCGTCGATCGGTTCGTCAGCGCGTTCGAGAGCTTCAACCTGGACGAACTGGTAGCCGTCCTGACCGACACCGCCAGGCTCACCATGCCGCCTGAACCCCTCGAGCATCGGGGACCCCAGCCGATTGCACGATTCCTCTTGGAATCCCACGCCGGTCAGGCTCTCAAATTCTTCCCCACCCGGGCCAACGGCCAGCCTGCCCTGATCCTCTACCTCCCCGACCCCAGTGCCCCTCTCTGGCGGGCCTGCGGCCTCATCGTGCTCACGCTACGAGGAGACCGAATCCACGCGCTCACCCGCTTCGCAGATGTGGGTCTCGTCGGACGCTTCGGCTTCCCCCGCGCACTCCCACGAAACTGACCATTCGCCACTGTGACTGGCAGGCCGCCCTCCGGGACGTCGCACCCGGAGGGTGGCCGGGCGTCCGCCATGCGAGAGCATCCCGGAAATCCTTGACCCCCACGGTGCGTCTCTGCTGAACTCACCTTCATGAACCCGCGCGTGGACCTCACTCGGCGGCGCCACATCGATCTGGCGCACGTGTCCAGCGCTTTTTGTTGTCGCTGACCCGGTAGTCGGTCCTCGACAGCCTCAGGTGAGCCAAGCACGCAACTCTGCTTTCCGCGAGACAACGTGACGCGCCGCCTGCCCGTGGTTCCCTAGGACCCTCGTACCGCTTTCCTGGCACACGACTTCGGGCTCTTGTCTCCTCCCTCCCGTCCCGGCCGCACCACACCGCTGCGTGCGGCCGGGGATCGAGCGCGGCCGCGCCGGCTGCGGGAGCGGGTGAGCGTCCCATTCCGGCGACGTCACGACGGTGATTCACCAGGCGTTCGGCGTCCCTGAACTGACATGTCGTCATGCCCGCTCATCGGGCCCTCCATTCACTTTCGTATCCGGCGGCGCCTCAGGGTGCCCGTGTAGCCGGGGGAGTTCCTCATGCCTCTGTCCGTCCGTAAGCTCACCAGCCGCATCGGCGCGGTGGTCGAAGGTGTCGACCCCGCGTCCGAGCCCGGCCCGTACACGATCGCGGCGCTCCGCGACGCGCTCAACGAATACAAGGCGATCGTCTTCGTGGACCACCCGCGCCGCCTCAACCGGGTGACCATCGCCGGCGACGCGCCGGTCGGCGTCGACGGACGCGGCAGCGAGCAGCGCCTGGGCGACGCCTCCCGTGACACCTCCGTTCCGGAGGTCGCGGCATGACCGACGTCAGCCTGGCCGTGCCGGTCGCCGAGGAGCGGCCGAGCACGTCGCGGACAGCGGTGCGCGAGCGGCAGGTCTTCCTGCCGGGCGAAGCACGGAGCCGGACGGCCTTCAGCGCGCTGCGGGCGCGCCTGAGGTGGCCGCTCGGGACCTACACCACACCCGTCGCGGTCCTGATCCTGTGGGAGGTCCTCGCCACCACCGGGGTACTGTCGCCGACCTACGCCCCCGCACCCAGCTCGCTCGTGCACTCGGCCGCCGACCTGTGGCAGGAGGGCACTCTCGGGCCGGACCTGGCGATCTCGCTGCAGCGGGCCGGGATCGGGCTGGCCCTCGGGCTCACCATCGGCATCACCGCCGGTGTGCTCGGCGGTCTGCTGCGCAGCGGCGAGTACCTGTTCAACGGCCTGGTCCAGATCTTCAACACGATCCCGCTGCTGGCCGTACTGCCGCTGATGATCGTGTGGTTCGGCATCGACGAGCTGACCAAGGTGCTGCTGATCTCCTTCGGCGCGGGCGTCCCGATGTACCTCAACCTCTTCGCTGCGATCCGCGGGGTCGACCAGCGGCTGATCGAGATGGCGCGGACGACCGGCGCTGGCACCTGGCGCCTGGTCACGCGGGTGCTGGTCCCCGGAGCCCTGCCGGGATTTCTGGTCGGACTGCGCTTCTCGCTCGCCTACAGCGTTCTCGGCCTCGTCGCCGCCGAGACGGTCAACGCCGACAAGGGGCTCGGGTTCCTCATCACCCAGGGGCAGACCTACCTCCAGACCGACCAGGTCTTCGTGGGGCTGGCGATCTACTCGGTCCTCGGTCTGCTCGCCGACCAGTTCGTCCGGATTCTCGAGCGGGTGCTGCTGCGGTGGCGCCCCGGATATGAGGCAGCATGAGCGCCACGCCGAGCACGCGCACCCGGCAGCAGGCCGCGGTCGTCGTCGAGAAGGCCGTCCGCCGGTTCGGTGACCGGGTCGTGCTCGACGAGCTGGACCTGACCATCGCCGACGAAGAACTCGTGGTCCTGCTGGGCCCCTCAGGCTGCGGCAAAAGCACCCTGCTGCGCCTGCTCGCAGGGCTGGACCGGCCCGACGGCGGAGTGGTGGAGGTCCCGGCCAGGCGCGCGGTCGTCTTCCAGGCCGACCGACTGCTGCCCTGGCAGCGGGTGCTGCGCAACGTCACGCTGGGCCTGCAGGGACCGGACGCGGAGCAGCGAGCCGGTGAGGCCCTCGCCGAGGTCGGGCTCGCGGGCCGGGAGCGGGCCTGGCCCAAGGAGCTCTCCGGCGGGGAGGCCCAACGGGTAGCACTGGCACGGGCATTGGTATCCGAGCCGGAACTGGTCCTGCTCGACGAGCCCTTCGCGGCGCTCGACGCGATCACCCGGCTGCGCATGCACGACCTCGTGCGGGCCCTGCGCAGCCGGCATCACGCGGCGATGTTGCTCGTCACCCACGACGTCGACGAGGCCATCGCCTTGGCGGACCGGATCCTCGTCATGGGCAACGGCCGCATCGGCAACGAGCACCGTGTCGACCTGTCCTCCGCCGATCGCGAGGCGAGCGTCGCGCGCGAAGAGCTCCGCTCCACGCTGCTGGCCCATCTCGGCCTCGCCGGCCAGCACTGAATTCGACCTCCGGGTTCTGAATCCCCCCTCCTCCTGAACACCTTCACCGAACGTCACACAGAAAGCGCCCAAGAACCCATGCGCATCGCGACGACCTCCAGAGCCCTTCGCATCGCCGCCGCCTTCGGCGCAATGGCCCTTGTGAGCACCCTGACCGCCTGCTCGACTGCTTCGCAGGCCGCCGCGCCGCTGAGCGGCGCGAGCGGTTCCAGCGCGGCTGCCCATCCGGAATGGAGCCAGTACACCTTCACCGTCGGCGACAACGGCGGTGACGGCAGCGAGGCGTTGTCGAAGATCACCGGAGTCTTCGACAACGCGCCGTACAAGGTGAAGTTCGCCCGGTTCACCTACGGCCCGCCGCTCATCCAGGCAGCCGCCTCGGGCGAGATCGACCTGGGCAGTGTCGGCGACGTGCCGCCGATCACCGGGGCCGCCAAGGAGTACGGCTTCAAGATCGTCGCCGTCGAGCGCTCCCTGACGCCCACGCAGTCGCAGGAGAACATCATCGTGCCCAAGGGCTCGCCGCTGCAGACCCTCGCGGACCTCAGGGGCAAAAAGATCGCCGTCCCGCAGGGCAGTTCGGCCCACGGCCTCGCACTGAACGCGCTCAAGAGCGTCGGACTCACCCCCAAGGACGTGCAACTGGTCTTCCTCGCGCCGGCCGCCGGCGCCACCGCCTTCGCGACCGGCAAGGTCGACGCGTGGGCGATCTGGAACCCGCAGTCGGCGATCGCCGTCGAGCACGGCGCGCGGATCCTGGCCAAGGGCCTGCCGCCGATCGACCAGACCAGCGCCTACTACGTGGCCAGTGAGAAGTCGCTGAACGATCCGTCGAAGCGGGCGGCCCTCACCGACGTGCTGCAGCGGCTGGCGCGCGAGTTCGCCTGGGCGCACCAGCACCCCGGCCCGTACGCGCAGGCGATCTCCCAGGAGGACGGCATCTCCCTGTCCGACGCCAAGGTCTCGCTCGCCGCCCTGGAGAACCGGGTGACCCCGGTCGAACCGTCCGACATCACCGCCGAGCAGCGGCTCGGGGACGCCTTTCTCCAGGCCGGTCAGATCTCTCAGAAGGTCGACGTCGCCTCGATCACCGACAGCATCCTCCCCGCCGGCTTCGACAGCTCGAAGCTCAACTGAGCCCGGCGCCCGCACAAGCGAAAGGAGAACATTCGTGAGCACCGAACGACGGCGCCGCCTGCACCTCAACGCCTTCCTCATGGAGGCCGGCCACCACGAGGCATCCTGGCGGCTCCCGGACAGCAACCCCCGGGCCGACTTCGACCTGCAGCACTGGATCAGGCTCGCACAACTGGCCGAGAGCGCGAAGTTCGACTCCCTGTTCCTCGCGGACGGTCCGGCGCTCAACGGCACCGGCGAGTTCCGGCCGCCGGGCCAGCTCGAACCGCTGACCCTGCTGACCGCGCTGTCCCAGGCAACCAGCAGGATCGGACTCATCGCGACCGTCTCCTCGACCTACAACGAGCCCTACAACCTCGCCCGCCGGCTCGCCTCCGTCGACCACGTCAGCGGCGGCCGGGCCGGCTGGAACATCGTCACCTCCGCCGGAGCGGACGAAGCGGCCAACTTCGGCCTCCAGGACCGTCCGTCCCACGCGGAGCGCTATGCGCGTGCCGACGAGTTCCTCGGGGTCGCGAAGGCGCTGTGGGACAGCTGGGAGTCCGAGGCGGTCGTCGCCGACAAGGCAGCAGGCCGTTACGCCGATCCCGACCGGCTGCACCGGCTCGAGCACCAGGGCCGGTACTTCAGCGTGGCGGGCCCGCTCAACGTCGAGCGCTCGCCGCAGGGCTACCCGCTGCTCGTTCAGGCCGGCTCCTCCGAGGACGGCAAGGACTTCGCGGCCCGGCACGCCGAGGCGATCTTCACGGCCCACCGGACCTACGAGCGGGCCGCGGACTTCTACGGCGACATCAAAGCACGCGCGAAGGCAGCCGGACGCGACCCGGAGGGCGTGATCGTGCTGCCGGGCATCGTGCCTTACATCGCCTCGACCGAGGCCGAGGCCCGGTCGTTGGCCGAGGAGCTCGACCAGCTGCGGGTGCCCGCCTACGGGCTGCGGCAGCTCGCCGCGATCTTCGAGACCGAGCCGTCGGCGTTCGAGCTCGACGAGCCGCTGCCGGACTTCATCCTGGCCCGGCCGAAGCTGGAGGGCTCGCAGAGCCGCTCCGACCTCTTCATCGAGCTCGCGGCGCGCGAGCAGCTGACGGTCCGGCAGCTCATCTCACGGATCGGCGGCGGCCGCGGCCACTTCGAGTTCGTCGGCACACCCGACCAGGTGGCGGACACCATCACGGCCTGGTTCGAGGGCGGCGCTGCGGACGGCTTCAACATCATGGCGCCGGCCCTGCCGTCCGGCCTGGAGGTCTTCATCGAGCACGTTCTGCCGATCCTGCGCGGCAAGGGCCTGTTCCGCGAGGAGTACGAGGGCACGACCCTGCGCGAACACTACGGACTCCCGGTCCCCGCCAACCAGTTCCACCTGACGCGAACCGGCCCCTCGCGCAGCTGATTGCCTCCAACTGTCCCCGCGAGGACACCGGGCACCCACACACACTCCGCCGCACAGCCAACCAAGGAGGAACCGCATGACCACCACCGCACCCCCCACCGCCGGCCTCACCGCCCGCAAGCTCAGCGCCCGCATCGGCGCCCAGGTCGGCGGGATCGACCTGCGCGAGGATCTCACCCCCGAGACCGTGGCCGCGCTGCGCGAGGCCGTCAACGTCCACAAGGTCCTCGTCTTCGACGCCGAGGGCCTCGACGACGCCGGACAGGAACGCTTCGCCCGCGCCTTCGGCGATCTGACGACCGCCCACCCCACCGTCCCGGCCCAGCCCGGAGCACCCAACATCCTGCCCGTCGACAGCGAGTTCGGCCGGGCCAACCACTGGCACACCGACGTCACCTTCGTCCTCAACCCGCCGCAGCTCAGCACGCTGCGAAGCATCACCGTGCCGCCCTATGGCGGAGAGACCCTGATCGCCAATTCGGCCGCCGCCTACCGGGACCTGCCGGAACCGCTGCGCTCCCTGGCGGACGGGCTGTGGGCCGTGCACACCAACGACTACGACTACGCCGTTCCGAAGGAGGGGCAGGCCGCGGAGGCGCTGGAGCGCCGCGCGGTGTTCACCTCCACCGTCTACGAGACCGTCCACCCGGTCGTCCGGGTCCACCCGCTCACGGGGGAGCGCGGCCTGTTCATCGGCGGCTTCGCGCAGCGGATCGTGGGCCTGTCCGCGGCCGAGTCGCGCGATGTGCTGCGCCTGCTGCAGGCGTATGTGACCCGCCCCGAGAACGTACTGCGCCACCGCTGGCAGCCCGGCCAGCTGGTGCTCTTCGACAACCGGATCACCCAGCACTATGGCGTCGACAACTACGACGACCACCCGCGCCGACTGAACCGGGTGACCGTGGCGGGCGACGTCCCGGCGGGCATCGACGGCACCCGCAGCCACTCCGTCAAGGGCGACGCCTCCCACTACAGCACGGTCGCGGACCTGTCGGCGACCATCTGAACAGGCGCGCGGGTGACGGGCGCCCGTCACCCGCCCGCCCGTTCTCGCCTGCACGACGCCGTACCGCCCACGGCCGCCCAGCCCAGCCCAGCCTGGCGGGCTACACGTCCGCTCGCCTGTTCGCCGCACCCGCCGACCGCGACCGAAGGAGCGACGAACAACTGCTCGCGGCGCGCCTCGTTCCGGACCACCACCCCGCCGGACGGCGTTCGGCTCCGCCAAGGCCCGCTCGTGTGCGGCGTGCCAGCGATCACGTCTCCCGGGTGTCGGTCGGATCGGGTCCGCCGACGAGGCGGTGGAATCGGCTGGCGTGGAAGACCAGCGGAGCCACCGCGTGGTCGGCGTCGAGGTCGTGGACCCGCAGCAGCGCGATGTCGTGGTCGCCCGCCCTGACGATTCGGTCGATGCTGCAGTCGAACCAGGCCGTCGCACCCTCGATCAGTACGGCCCCGTCGGCGGTCGTGGTCCAGTCGAGGCCGGCGAACCGGTCACCGTCGCCGGCGGCGAGTTGCCGGCAGGCATCCTCCTGGTGCGCGCCGAGCACGCTGACGCCGATGCGGGTGCGATCGCGCAGCAGCGGCCAGGTGGTCGAGCTGTGGGCGACGCAGACCGAGACCAGGGGCGGGGCGAGCGACACGGAGGTGAAGGAGCTGGCGGCGAGGCCGACCGGCGTTCCGTCGGCCAGCGCCGCGAGAGCGGTGACGCCGGTCGGGAACGCCGCGAAGGCGTGCCGCAGCTCCTGAGCGCCGAGGGCCCGGATCTCCGTCTGTGTCGCGGTCATCGCTGTCCCCATTCCTCGGCGAGCAGCTCGTAGGAGCGGACTCGGTCCTCGTGCCGGTGGGTGATGGTCGTGATGATCAGTTCGTCCGCGCCGGTGGCGTCCCTGAGCGCCTCCAACTGGTCGGCGACCTGTCCCGGTGAGCCGACGAACTGGGTCTCGGTGCGGTCCGCCACCAGCGCGTGGTCCGCCTTGGTCCAGGAGTGCGCGCGGGCTTCGTCAGGGGTGGGGAACGGGATCGCGCCGTCGCCGCTGCGGATGCTGCGCACCCACAGGCCGTAGCCGGTGGCCAGCTCCCGGGCGGTGGCCTCGTCCTCGGCGACCACGACGTCGGCGGAGACGCTGACGTGGGGGCGGTCCAGTTCGGCGGAAGGCTGGAAGGCTGCGCGGTAGCTCTCGGCCGCCTCCAGCACGGTGGCCGGGCTGACGTGGTAGTTCGCGGCGAAGCGCAGGCCGTGCGCGCCGGCGACCTCGGCGCTGATCCCGGCGCTGCTGCCCAGGATCCAGACCTGGAGGTCGGCGCCCTCGCCTGGCACGACGTGCGCTTCGACTCCGTCCGCGGTGGTGTAGGTGCCGGCCAGAAGGGCGAGGACGTCGGCTATCTGTTCGTCGTAGGGCTGGGATTCGGCGCCCGGCAGCTGGAGCAGCTTCTTGTGCAGGGCGAAGCGCGGGTGACGCAGCAGGTGCTCGTAGGAGAACCGGCCCGGGATCCGCAGTCCACCCGGAGTGCGGCCGTCGACCACGGTCGTCGCGCCGACCAGGGCGGGCTCCCGGGCGGTCGGCGCGGACCGGCCGCCGGACCGGCCGCCGGAGCGGCCGAGGCCCAGGTCGAACCTGCCGGGGTGCAGCGCGTCGAGCAGCCCGAACTCCTCGACGGTGGACAGGGCGGTGCGGTGTCCGAGCTGGACGGCGCCCGCCCCAAGCCGGATCGTCGAGGTGGCGGCCGCGGTGAGAGCGAGCACGACCGCGGGGGAGGTGCCCGCGACGCCGGGGTTGAGGTGGTGTTCGGCGAACCAGTAGCGCGCGTAGCCGAGGTCTTCGGCCTGCTGGGCCAGGTCGATGCTGTTGCGGAGGGCCTCGGTCGCGTCGGAGCCGGAGGAGATCGGGACGAGGTCCAGCACGGTGAGCGGGGTGTTGGCCATGGAGGGTTCCTTCGTCACTTCGCGGCGCACGCGGACACGGACGCGGCCGGGGCTGGGGCTGGGGCGGAGGCTTCGGTGACCGGGCCCCACGGTCCGGGCGGATCGGGGATCTCCCGGCGCAGCGTGGGGGCGATGTCGGACTGGAACAGTTCCAGGCTGTCCCGGTGCTGGGCGTCGGTGAGGCCGCCGGCGTCGGCGTGCAGGTGCAGCACGCTGTGGCCGAGCTGCTCGTGGTACCGGTGCACCTTCTCGATCACCTGCTGCGGGCTGCCGATCAGGGCGGAGCTGCGTTCGACGAAGTCCTCCAGGGTCGGGAAGACCGGTGCCAGGCCGAGTTCCTTCTGGAAGGCCAGCCGGCCCTCGAAGACCGGTCGGTAGACCGCCAACGCCTCCTGCGAGGTGCGCGCGGCGTAGTAGCCGGCGGTGCCCGCGCCGACGGTGGCCAGGGCCGGGTCGTGGCCGTAGTGCTCCCACTGCTCGCGGTAGTGCCGGACGAGTTCGGCGTAGGGCTCGATCGGGTTCGTGACGTTGGCGGAGAAGAGCGGGTCCCCGTAGCGGGCGGCGAGGTCGACCGACTCGCGGCTGGTCGCGCTGCCGTGCCAGACCCGGATCGGCTGCTGGAGCGGGCGGGGCCAGACCTCGGCATCGGTCAGCTCAGGGCGGAAACGCGGCTTGTACGTCACCTTGTCCTGCCGCCAGATGCGCCGGAACAGCTCGTAGGACTCGGCGTTGCGCTCCCACTGGTTCTCGGGGGTGACCTGGAAGAGCTCGCGCTGGGCCGCGCCGTTGCCCTTTCCGATGATCAGCTCCAGCCGGCCCCGGGAGAGGTGATCGAGGGTCGCGTAGTCCTCGTACGCGCGGACCGGGTCGAGCAGGCTCAAGGTCGTCACCGCCGTGAACAGGCGGATCCGGTGGGTGAGGGCGGCGATGTGACTGAGGACCACCGGTGGCGAGGAGGAGATGAACGGCCGCTCGTGGCGCTCGCCCACGCCGAAGCCGTCGAAGCCCAGCTCCTCGGCGAACAGCGCGTTGTCGACGACCTCCCGGAAGCGCTCCTGCGTGGACTTGCGTGCGCCGGTCACGGGGTCCGGCGTGTGCACGATCAGGGTGATGGCGAGAAATTTCACGACGGCACCACGGCCGCGTCGCTGGTGCGTGCCGTGCGGGGTGCGCCGAGGCCGAGGTGGTCGCGCAGCGTCTCGCCCTCGTACTCGGTGCGGAACACCCCGCGCTCCTGGAGCAGCGGGACGACGGTGTCGGCGAACTCGTCCAGGCCGCCCGGGGTCAGGTGCGGTGCGAGGATGAACCCGTCGCTCGCGTCGGTCTGCACGAACTCGTTCAGCTGCGCGGCGACCCGGGCCGGGGTGCCGATGAACGACTGACGCCCGGTCACCTCGACGATCAGCTCTCGGATCGACAGGTTCTTGGTCTCGGCGAGAGTGCGCCACTGGGCGGCGACGGCCAGCGGGTCGCGGTGCATCCGCACGGAGGCCCGGCCGCGGGCGACGGTGTTCTCGCCGGTGAGCGGGTCCAGCTCAGGGAGCGGTCCGTCGGGGTCGTAGCCGCTGAGGTCGCGGTTCCACAGCTGCTCGAGGAGCTTGATCGCGGTCTGGCCGCTGACCTGCTGGTGGCGGATCAGGTCCGCCTTCTCCTGGGCCTCGGCGTCGGTGTCGCCCAGCACGAAGGTGACGCCGGGCAGGATCTTCAGCTCGTCGGGGGAGCGGCCGTAGCGGGCCAGGCGACCCTTGACGTCGGCGTAGAAGGCCCGGCCCGCCTCCAGTGTGCCGTGCCGGGTGAAGATGGCGTCGGCGGCCGAGGCGGCGAACTCGCGGCCCTCCTCGGAGTCGCCCGCCTGGAAGATCACCGGGCGGCCCTGCGGACTGCGCGGGACGTTGAAGCGGCCGGAGATGTCGAACTGGCTGACGTGGTGGTCGAACCGGCCCGGGTCCGGGTCGCCGAGGAAGACGCCCGTCTCCTTGTCCGCCACGATCTCGTCGCCCCGCCAGGAGTCGAACAACTCCCACGTCGCCGTCAGGAACTGCCTGGCGCGCTCGTAGCGGTCCTCCTGAGCGAGGAACCCGCCGCGGCGGAAGTTCTCGCCGGTGAACTCGTCCCAGGAGGTGACGACGTTCCAGGCCGCGCGGCCCGCCGACAGGTGGTCCAATGAGCCGAACTGCCGTGCCACCTCGTAGGGTTCGTTGAAGGTGGAGTTGATGGTTCCGGCGAGGCCGAGCCTGTCGGTGACGGCCGCCAGCGCAGCCAGGACGGTGAAGGTGTCCGGTCGGCCCACGACATCCAGATCGTAGATCTCGCCGTTCTGCTCGCGCAGCCGCAGCCCTTCGGCGAGGAACAGGAAGTCGAACTTGGCCCGCTCCGCCGTCCGCGCGAGGTGGACGAAGGAGCTGAAGTCGATCTGGCTGCCGGCGGCCGGGTCGCTCCACACGGTGGTGTTGTTGACGCCGGGGAAGTGCGCGGCGAGGTGGATCTGCTTGACGGGCTTGCTCATGGATGATGCGGTCCTTCCGGCTCAGGCGCGGGCGCTGACGGCGCTGGTGGCGTAGCGGTTGGCGGGGCGCGGCAGGCCGAGCAGTCCGCGTAGGGTCGGTGCCTCGTAGGCGGTGCGGAAGATCCCTCGGCGCTGGAGCTCGGGCACCAGGCGGCGGGTGATCTGCTCCAGGTCGTAGGGGAGAGCGCCGGGACGAAGCCGGAAGCCGGTGAGTCCGGCCCGCTGCCACTCCTGGAGGAGATCGGCGAGTTCGGCCGGCGTTCCGGTGAAGATCCGGGCGTCGCTGGTGTAAGCGGCGCCGGCCCGCTGGTCCAGGCGGGCCTTGCAGTCCGCGGCGGCGCCGGGGTCGTCGTCGAGGAAGACCACCAGGTCGCCGAAGACGTGCACGGTCTCGCCCGCGCGGCCGGCGGCCGCCTGCGCGTCGCGGATCTGGGCGACGATGGACCGGGCGTCCTCGGCATCGCGCGGGGTGACGAAGCCGAGATCGGCCGACCGGCCGACCAGGCGGTAGGGCTCGCCCCGGTGCGCCAACGCGGCGACCACGGGCTGGCCCTGCGGTGGGCGCGGCGTGATGGAGGGTCCCCGCACGCTGAACCTGGTGCCCTCGAAGTCGATGTAGTGCAGCTTGGCGCGGTCGACGAACCGGCCGGTGGCGACGTCGCGGATCTCCGCGTCGTCCTCCCAGCTGTCCCAGAG
Source organism: Streptacidiphilus sp. MAP12-20 (assembly GCF_041262525.1). Classification (NCBI taxonomy): domain Bacteria; kingdom Bacillati; phylum Actinomycetota; class Actinomycetes; order Kitasatosporales; family Streptomycetaceae; genus Streptacidiphilus; species Streptacidiphilus sp. MAP12-20. The sequence continues at coordinate 56,084 of NZ_JBGCCK010000010.1, read as the reverse complement.
CCGGCGCAGGACCTCGACGTAGTCCTCGGCCTCGGAGAACAGATCCCGGAGCAGTTCGCGCCCTGCCTCCGAGTCGAGGTCCTCGACGCGTAGTTGCGGCGCCGGGCGGCGTCCGACGTGCGCGGCTTCGTCGGCGCGTCCGGACACCTTGACCCGGATCCCGGCGCGACCGGTGCTCACGTAGTCGAGGGTGGCGATCGCCTTGGAGAGGTGGAATGGCTCGGTGTGGGTGACGACTGCGGTCGGGAGCAGCCCGATGCTCCGGGTCAGTGGCGCGATACGGGCGGCGATCAGCACCGCGTCCAGCCGGCCGCGCACCTGGTCGGTTCGCTGGTCCGGCCCGGTGGGGTGGGTGGACTGGAGGCTCAGTGAGTCCTCGATCGTCACCAGGTCCAGCAGGCCGTGCTCGGCCTCGGTGACCAGGTCGGCCCAGTACCGGGCGGTGAACAGGGCCTCTGGTCGGGCGTCGTGCTCGCGCCAGGCGGCGGGATGCCAGCCGGCGCCGTCGAGTGCGACGGCCAGGTGCAGGGCTGCACGGGTTTCAGGCATGGGAACCACCTCGTGATCGGATGGATGTCTGCTCGGAGGGGTGCGCTGACTCTGTGCGGCACGCGGCACGCCGAACGGGCCACACCATCGGCAACGGGGGCGCCGGGCCGGGGCTGGAGGGGGACGAACGGAGTGGCGACGCGGGTCAGGCGGCGGCGTGCGGCGCGGCGACGTGCCGCACGAGGGCGTACTCGGACGCCGGACACAGCGCGGTGGTGACGCGCTGCAGATCGATGTGGAGCCGCGCGAAGGTGGTGGTGACGCGGCATCGGGCCTTGACGGTGACGACGGCAGACAGCATGCGGGCCTGTCGCACTGTCGTCACCTCCGTCCCGATCGGTTCCGCACCGCTTCGAGCTCGCGCTTGCGGGCGCCGTTCTCGGCTCCGCCGGGTCCTCACCTGGAGCACCCCACCGCGTGGGAGGGTTGCCGTTCAGCAAGCCAGGGCTTGACGCTGACACTCATGACCTGGCTGAACCGTAACCCGACGGCGGCGCTCGACACAATCCCGTTGAAAGAACAACGATCACGGTGAAGGCGTTCGCAGCCGATCAGGACTGGCGGGCGTAACGGGCCGCAATATGACTGCAATCGAAGGAGGTTGATCGCCCCGGTGATGGCGGCTTCCGGCCACTTTCGCGGGAGCCGCGCCTACTGGCGCTTGAGCCTGAGCGCGAGGCTGGGGACGAAGAACGACAAGAGAAAGATCGGCAGGATGCTCTTTCCGGTGCATCGGAAGGCGACGGTCTCGCCGTCAACAGCATCAAAGGTCGTGGTTCGGCTGGAGTTTCGGCCGCTGCGGACTCGCAGCGTGTGACGTCCAGGTTCGATGGGCGACTCGAACGTCTCGTTCATTTCGACTGACCCGACGCGCTCCCCATCGAGCACGACGTCGTACGCGGCGCGGCGGACCTCCGCCCCGATCGCTTTGTGGGTCAGCGTCAGCGTCGCAGACATTGTTGATCTCCCTCTCAGGCCGCCGGAGACGTGTCGACGTCACGCTCAGGTCGCGTCGCGGGTGGCCGACGGCGTCAGTGTCTGCTCGTCGCGGGTCTCCGCGGTGAAGGCGTCGCGGCGGGCGAGGGTCACGGCCAGAGGCAGGCCCAGCCGCTCAGCCGCGCGCCGCCGGACGCGCACCTGCGCCTTGGTCCGGGGCCGGAACGACGGGAGCCGCGAGCAGCCGCAGCCCGGGCGGTGATCGTAGATCAGCCCCTCCGCGAGCACGGTCGCAACGACGGACCACGCCTTCGCATCGCGTCGCCGAGGCGCGGCGAAGTCGTAGCCGGCGAAGACGAGCTGCCCACGACAGCCGGGACAGACGCGCTTCCGGATCGGCCAGGTGCTGGCCTTGAAGGCGAGCCGGCATGCGACGCACACGTAGTGCCGGAAGGCGCCGTTGAACGCGTGGTAGCACATGCTCCGACAGGTTACGCGAGTGGCGCCCGCCCGCCCGCTCATTGGCCCCAGGCCGTCAGCCGGGTGGCGCAGCGGCCTCCCCGCGCAGGCCTTCGGCCTCCGTCAGGCGCTGGCCCACACGGCGGGCGGTGCCCGGGGCGGCGCACGCCACGACCACGGCGGCCGCCAGCCAGCCGCCCGCGACGATCGGGAACCAGTGTCCCGGGCCCGACGCCGGATAGGGGATGACGTTTCGGTAGACGGTGTAGCCGAGCAGGCCCAGCGCCCCGATGGGGATGACGATCTGCCACATGGGCACGGGCATGCGGCGTTGGACGAAGATCAGTCGGATCGCGCCCAGCGTCGTCAGCACGTAGGCGACCAGCAGGATCAGCGTGCCGATGGTGCCGCCCCAGACGAAGGTGTCCTCCGGCACCGCGGAGAAGGCCACCACGCAGATCCCCAGCACCAGGGCCATCGCCAGCGAGACCGCCGTCGCCGCCCAGGCCGGTGCGCCGGAGCGGGAGACCCGGCCCAGTCCCCGGTCGCCCAGGCTGTCGCGGCTCAGCGCGAAGAGGAGTCGGGCCGAGCCGACCGTGCAGGCCAGGCAGCAGCCGAAGGCGCTGACCGTCGCCCCCAGCGTGACCGCGTCGCCCACCCATGGGCTCAGATACGCCCCGCCGAGGTCGCCGATCAGCGAGGAGGAGTTGCCGAAGGCCGTCACCCCGGACGTGTTCGCGCCGAAGCCCATCATCTCGATCCCCGTCACGACGACGAAGAACACGCCTCCGAAGAGCGTGGTGCCGAGGATGGCTCGAGGGATGTCGCGGCGCGGCTCGTTCGCCTCCTCGCCCAGGGTTGAGGCGGCCTCGAAACCGGCGAAGGAGAGGAAGCCGAAGACCACGCCCAGGAAGAGCGCGGACGGCGCGGTGCCCGGCGGCACGCTGAAAACGGACATCGTGAACCGGTGCCCGGCCGGCGCGTTGCCGACCACCAGCCGGACCAGCACGACGGCGCTGACGGCGAGGATCAGCGCCACGGTCGCGCCCTCGACGGTCAGGAGCACGTTCGTGCCGCGGCGGACCGAAGCGACCGTCAGCCACCAGGCCAGGACGAGAACACAGCCGGTGAGGATGAACGGCGCGTCCACGGGCGGATGCGGCCACACGCCGGTCCGCTGAAGGAAGGAGGTGCCGAAGATGCCGACGACGGAGGAGGTGGTGACGCCGTAGAAGAGATAGGTGCCGATCAGCCCCCAGCCCGCCACGACTCCGCAGCGCGGGCCCAGCGTGGCCCCGACGAAGGCGTAGACGGAGCCGGAGTGGTGGAAGTACTGGCACAGCCGGACGAAGACGTAGGCCACCAGCAGCACTCCGACGGTGGCGATCAGGAAGGCGAGCGGGACTGCGCGGCCTACGCTCGGCGCGGCCGCCTGCGGGTTGATGTTGACCGCCATGCTGGGCGCCATCAGCGCCATGGACAGGCCGACCGCCTGCCAGACGTTGAGGCTCCTGCGCAGGCGCGGTTCCTCGGGCGCGGCCTCGGCCGCGGCGACGGATGAGCCGGATCTCGAGTGGGGACGTGCACTTGAGTCGGACATGGCTTCGAGTGTGACTCCCGCTCGGTTCGGGCGTAAGACCTCCGACGCGGGGCGACCTCCAGCTCCCGCCTCGTTCACGGCGCGCGCCTACGGCCACGAACCACGGTGCTTTGTCTCATCCACGCCGGCGGAATCGGTCGGCGGCGGCGTTCAGCGCGGAATCACCCAGCTCGGCGCCCAGGTCCCGGCGGCGTCGTGGCCGGCCGCCGTGGCGGCGAGGTGGGCGCGGAGGGTGGCCAGCGCCGGGTGGGGGTTGTCGCGGTGCCAGAGGAGCGAGTGCGGGTAGACGGGCGTCGGGTCGGTCACCGGGATGCGGCGCAGGCCGTGGTCGGCGGGCCAGACGAGGCGCGTGTGCTCGCCCATGAACGTGGCCAGGGCGGGGGTGTCCGCAATGGTGTCGAGGAGCGCGTCGGAGCCGAAGTTGGGGCCGGTCGCCTCGATGGTGAGGCCGAACTCGGCGACGAGGTCGTCGTAGTAGGCGGCCCACTCGGTGCCGGGGACGATGCCGGGCATCCAGATCCGGTGCCCGGCGAGCTGAGCGACGGTCACCGACCGGGAGCCCGCCAGCGCGTGGGCGGGACCGGTCAGGAGCTGGAGCGACTCGTCGAGCACCCGGACCGACTCGATGTCCTCGGGAAGGGGCCGGCCGGGCACGGCGACGGCGCGGAAGGACGCGTCGATCGCGCCGGACCGGATGGCGGCGACGGCCGTCTCGACGTCGAACAGCATCACCACGTCGAGCTCGATCTCGAGGTGCGCGCGGTGGAAGCCGCGCATCAGGCCCGATTGCGCGGTGCGCGAGGCGATCACGTCGACGCGCAGCGGACGACGGCCGGTGCGCACGGACGCGACCGCGCGCTCGGCGACGCGCAGCAACTCGCGCGCGTGGGGCAGGAACGCCTGCCCGTCGATGGTGAGCTCGGCGCCGCGCGCGGTGCGGGTGAACAGCCGCACGCCGAGGTTGCGCTCCAGCGTGGCGATGCGCTTTGAGACAGCCTGCTGGGTGACCGCGAGCTCGGCGGCGGCCTCCTGGAACTGCCCCGTGTCGGCGGCGGCGACGAAGGTCCGGACAGTGTCGAGGTCCATGGCGCTACCCTATGGGAACAACCATTGGTTGTGGCTGCCGACCCTTCGGTTGTTTGATCCCCGGGTACGGTGCTCGCTTAGATGCTGCTGATCGCGGATCGGTTGTGCGGGCGAGTGGCGAGGGGCGTCGGGCATGAGCAGCGAGCACCGGCTGGGACATCGGCTGGGGCGGCGGTTCGGGTGGCTCTGGGGAGCGTACGGGACCAGCGCGCTGGGCACGTGGCTCGCGTTCGGCGCGTTCCCGCTGATCGCCATCCGGGTGCTGCACGCCGGACCCGCCGAGGTCGCCGCGCTCTCCTCCGTCGGGGCCGCGGTAGGCGCGGCCGTGGCGGTGCCGCTGGGCCCGTGGGTGGAGTTCCGCCGCAAGCGGCCGGTGCTCATCGCGATGGACCTGGTGCGGTTCGCGGCGCTGCTGACCATCCCCGCCGCGTTCGCGCTCGGCCGGCTCACCTTCCTTCAGCTCCTGCTGGTCTCGGTCGTCGTCGCGGCGGCCGACATCACCTTCCGCGCCGCCTCCGGCGCGTACCTCAAGACGCTGCTGCCGACCGAGCACCTGCTCGTCGCCAACTCCCGATTCGAGTCCACGGCCTGGACGACCACGATCATCGGACCGCCACTGGGCGGCGCGGCCATCGGGCTCCTCGGTCCGGTGGCGACAGTGGTGGCCGACGCAGTCAGCTACCTGCTCTCGGCCCTGGGCATCCGCGCGACGGGCGGGCACGAGCCGCCGCCCGAACGCCGGGAGGCCGCGCGCATGCGGGCCGGGGACCTGCTGGACGGTTGGCGGTACATCCTCGCCGACGCGACGCTGCGTCCGCTGTTCTTCAACACCGCCGTGTTCAACGGTCTGGTGATGGCCGCCGAGCCGCTGCTGGCCGTCCTGATGCTCGGCCGGCTCGGGTTCGCACCCTGGCAGTACGGCCTTGTCTTCGCCGCGCCCTCGATCGGCGGGCTGCTCGGCTCTCGGCTGGCCCGACCGCTCGCTACCCGCTTCGGGCAGCACCAGGTTCTGGTCGTGACCGGGACGCTGCGCGCGCTCTGGCCCATCGGCCTGGCCTTCGTGGGGCCGGGCACCGGCGGGCTGCTGCTGGTGATGGGCGTCGAGCTCGGTCTCATCTTCTGCTGCGGGGTCTTCAACCCCGTGTACGCCACCTACCGCCTCGAGCGCACCGCGACCGACCGGGTCACCCGCACGCTGTCCGCCTGGGCGGTGACGACCAAGGCCTCGACCTCGCTCCTGACGGCCGTCTGGGGCGTGCTGGGCAGCCTGCTCGGCCCGCGTACGGCCATCGGCCTGGCGGGCGCGCTCCTGCTGGCGACCCCGCTGCTGCTACCCCGCCGCGCGGCACCGCTTCGCTCCGAGCCGGAGCCGGAGGCGATGCCGGCATCGAACCGCGCCTGACGGGCCGCCCCGGGCCCGGCGCGATCCCGTTGCTCGTTGGGCGATTCGCGCAATTCCGCCCTCGCGAGGTCCGCTGATCGTCCGTCCGGCCAGGCTGAACGCGGCGCCTTGCGCCGGCTCACGGGGACTAGCAGCGGTCCCGCAGGGTCGTGACACCATCGCCATGGAGTTCGTCGCAGTAGGTAACGCGTCCCGCCATCGTCATGGTCAGCGCCAGGGTGGTGCCGGACACGAGCGGTCCGGAGCCGGCGGTGAAAGGGCCGTCGGTCGCGACGAGTCGGAGGCCACTGATCCGTCGTTTGCTGAGAACCGGTAGGTCGGAGCCCTGGTAGTACTCGGCCACCCGCGTGACCGTTTCGATCGGGTAGTCGTGGCGGAGGCCCAGCGGACGCCGAATGTCCTCCGCGTGCACGACCGTTTCGCCGAGCATCGCCACGGTCCGCAGGGGTTTGGTCGTGCTCGTGACGACTCGGCGGAACCGCTCCAGTGTCTCAGCCGGGGTCGCGCCCAACTGCTCGGCCAGCCGCATGGCCACCTGCTTGTCGAAGTCGAACCGACAGCGGATCACGCCCGCCATCCACCGCACGGGATTGAGGCTCGCCCCGGCCGTGAGGTGTGCCAGTACCTCGCGCACGGTCAATCCGGTGCACAGCGACGGCGTGGTCCACTGCTCGTCGGCCAGGCCCCCGAGATCGGCCACAAGGGCCGCTCGCTCGGCGTGGACGAGCGGCCAGAGGTCGGCCGAAGGGTGGAGGTCCGTCTTCGGTTCTGATTCGGTCATGTCGGCCGGTCTCCCTGTCGTGGGTGATGACTCTCGCTGCCGCGTGAGCAGCGGGGGCGCGGGTGCGCGGGTGTTCGTGGCCGTCAGCGGCTGAGGAGTCCGATGAGGTTGCCGTCGGGGTCGGCGAAGACGGCGATCCGGCTGACGGGAGTCTCCGTCGGCTCCATGACACGGGTTCCGCCGAGTGCCTCCGCGCGAACGAGGGTGCTGTCGACGTCGTCGACTCGGAAATAGACGACGATACCGGTGAACGGGCTGTCGGGACCGCTCTGGCCGATCCCGCCCGTCGGCCGGCCGTCCGTGTCGCCGACGAGCGCGTAGGTCTCGTCGAGAACGTTGACCGGCCAGCCGAACATCTCCTGGTAGAAGCGTCGTGAGCGTGCGGCGTCGGGAGTGGAGATGTCGAACCACGCGGGCGCAGGGTGGTGTCCGGTCGGCGTCATGAGGATTCCTCCGTGTCAGGGGATCGTCGTGCTGGTCACGGGTGGGACTCCAGCCATGAGGCAGAATCGTCGCTCGTGGAGGATTTTGCTTCCGGACGGTCGCCGGTCACGGCAACCGGAGACGCCGACGAAGCCGACCTGGCGCGGGCGCGCGCTGGGGACGACGCGGCGTTCAGCCGCCTCGTGGAGCCGCTGCGCCGGGAGCTGCACGCCCACTGCTACCGCATGCTCGGCTCGACCCACGACGCCGACGACGCCCTGCAGGACGCCTTGCTGCGGGCGTGGCGGGGGATGGCGCGCTTCGAGGGACGGAGCACGCTGCGCACGTGGCTGTACACGGTGGCTACCCGCACGTGCCTTGACGTCGCCCAAGCCCGTGGCAAGCGGGCCCTGCCCGTCGACCTCGGCCCGTCCAGTGAGCGCGCCGTGCTCGACGGCAACGCCCCGCTGGCCGACGTCGCCTGGCTGGGCCCCTACCCCGATGCCGGCCTCACCGACAGCCCGGCCGACCCGGGCGCGCGTTACGAGCAGCGTGAGGCAGTCGAGCTCGCCTTCGTCGCCGCTCTGCAGCACCTGCCGGGCAACCAGCGGGCGGCGCTGCTGCTGTTCGAGGTCCTCGGCTTCTCGGCGGGCGAGATCGCCACCATCATGGACACCTCGACCACGTCGGTGAACTCCGCGCTGGCGCGAGCCCGCAAGATCGTCGCGGAGAGGGTTCCCTCCCGCAGCCAGCAACGGACGCTGCGCCAGGTCGGGGACGCCCGGGTGCGGGAGATCGTCACCCGGTACGCCACCGCCCTGCAACGCGGTGACGCCGACGTCCTGGTCTCGCTGCTCACCGAGGACGTCACCTGGTCGATGCCGCCGCTGCCGCACTGGTACCACGGCATCGAGGCAGTCACCGACTTCGCCGTCCAGGTCCCCATGACCCGTTGCCCGAGCTGGCGCTACCTCGTGACCAGCGCGAACGGCCAGCCGACAGTGGCGTTCTACGTCGGCATCGACAGCGCCGGCCCGCACGTCGCCTGGTCGATCACCGTACTGACCCTGCGCGGCGAGCACATCACCGAGCTCACCTCGTTCCTCAGCCCCGACCACTTCGCGCCCTTCGGGCTACCCGCCTCGCTGCCCTGACGCATCGGTTGGAGCGTTTTCGCAGGTCAGACCTGCGGTATAGGGTTGCAGCGCACGATCACGCCGGAGCCGCTGTCCGAGCTGGCCGGCTGACGCTTCGGTTGGTCACCCAGGGATGGTGCCTGTCTGCCTACGATGCGATCCGAAGCAATTTCGCACTGGAGGACGTTTATGACCGACTGGCCCTTGACGCTGATGGCAGTGCACGCCCACCCCGACGACGAGGCGACCGGCACAGGGGGTGTCCTCGCGCGGTACGCGGCGGAGGGCATTCGCACGGTCCTCGTCACGTGTACCGACGGCGGTTGCGGTGACGGACCAGGGGGAGTCAAGCCGGGTGAGCCCGGGCACGATCGGGTGGCCGTCGCCGCGATGCGGCGTCAAGAACTCAAGGCGAGCTGCGACGTCCTGAAGGTCAGCCATCTGGAGATGTTGGACTACGCCGACTCCGGGATGATGGGCTGGCCGGACAACGATGCCCCCGGGTCCTTCTGGCAGACGCCCGTGGAAGAGGCCGCTGCGCGCCTCGCCGAACTCATCCGGCGCTACCAGCCCGATGTGGTCGTGACTTACGACGAGAACGGATTCTACGGCCACCCCGATCACATCCAGGCAAACCGCATCACGATGGCGGCGCTGGCGATGACCGCGATGACGCCGAAGGTGTACTGGACGACGGCGCCGCGCTCGATGATGCAGCGGTTCGGGGAGGTCATGCGCGAGTTCGGCGCGGACTGGGAGGAGCCGGATCCGGCCGGGGCCGCCGAGATGCCCGAGATCGGTCTCCCCGACGAGGAGATCACCACCTGGGTGGACACCACCGAGTTCGGCGGTCAGAAGTTCGACGCGCTGGCTGCGCACGCCAGCCAGGGCGAGAACATCTTCTTCCTCAAGATGGGCAAGGAGAAGTTCACCGAGCTGATGGGCGTGGAGACCTTCGTCCGGGTCCAGGACGACACCGGCGCGGCCGTGCCCGAGAACGACCTCTTCGCCGGACTGCGCTGATCCCAGCAGCCCCCGGGCCGCTGGCGGGTCTGGAATGGCACTGACGGTCTGATCATGCGCGGGCGTGGGCTCGGTGCAGGCGGCCGCGCCCCGCCCGCTGCCCGTACCGTGCACGGAGGCCCGTGGCCGTCCGGCCGATCACAGTCCAGCGTGACTACGGTTTGCGGGCGAGTCCGGCGTAGGCCATGACCTCGTGGTCCGCCGGGGCCGGGCCTTCGGCCGGATCGGGGTGCCATCGGTTGATCAACACCACGCCGGGTTCGTCCAGTTCCAGCCCGGTGAAGAACCGCTCCACCTGGGCCCTGGTCCGCAGGTGGTTCTCGATGCCGGCCTCGCGGTAACGCCGGGAGGCGATGGCCGCCCGCTCGGGCGCCGAGTCGCCCGTTCCGGCGGTCAGCGCGAGGAAGCTGCCGGAGGGCAGGGCATCGAGCAGCCGGCCGACCAGCGGGCGCACGGCCGCGTCGGAGAGGAAGTGCACGACGTTGATCAGCGTCAGCGCCACCGGCCTGCTGAGATCCAAGGTGTCGTCCCGCTTCACGTCGGCGAGGATCAGCTCGGGCTCGCGCAGATCGCCGTCGATGTACGCGGTTCGGCCCTCGGGTGTGCTGGTGAGCAGGGCGCGCGCGTGGGCGAGCACGATCGGGTCGTTGTCCGCGTAGACGATCCGACAGGCGGGGTCGACGCCCTGGACGATCTCGTGCAGGTTGGGCGTGGTGGGGATCCCGGTGCCGATGTCGAGGAACTGCCGGATGCCATGCTCTCCGGCCAGGCGCCGAACCATCCGGTGCATGACGGCGCGGGCCGCGCGGGCGGAGGCGCGAGAGCCGGGCCATTCTGCGATGATCTTGTCACCGGCGTCACGGTCAGCGGCGAAGTTGGTCTTGCCGCCCAGCATGTAGTCGTAGACCCGTGCCGAGTGCGCACGGTCGGTGCGCAGGTCCGCCGTCGGTATCGGGTCGTGCTGGGACGGCCTCATCCACGAGGCAGTCTCGGAACGCTCCACTCTTCAACCTCCGTATCCTATGTCGAGCTCACTGAACCACACGGAGTGGTGGTGCGTCAGCCCGCGCCCGTCGGCCGGTGGTCCTTGACGACGTGCAGCGGCGTGATGCCGCCGCTGGCGCGACCCGCCGGTAGCCGTCCGGCCGCCTCGATCAGAACCGCACCGCGACCGCAGCCCAGGTCCAGCAGCCGCTCGTCACCCTTGAGGCCGATTCTTGGGCATACGCGCAGACGACAGCTGGGCCCTCATGATCCGAGGACCCTGCTGTTCTGTTCTTCTGTTCTTCGCTCAGATCGGCTTGGGCTCCCGCTCGTACAGCCGCCGCGACCACGCGTACGACAGCACCGCGACCCCGACGCACCAGGCGATCGTGATGACCAGGTTGTCGCCGATCTTCGTACCGGTCAGCAGTCCGCGCAGCGTCTCGTTCACCGGGGTGAACGGCTCGTACTCGGCGAACCAGCGCATCCCCGTCGGCAGCGAGCTGGTCGGGACGAACCCGCTGCCGAGGAACGGCAGGAGGATCAGGAACATCGGCGAGTTGCTCGCGGTCTCCACGCTCTTGGCCGACAGTCCCAGGCCGACGCACAGCCACGTCACGGCGAAGGTCAGCAGCAGGACCACGCCGAAGGCGGCCAACCACTCGGCTGGGTTCGCGTGCGGCCGGAAGCCGACGGCCACCGCGGCGCCGGTGACGACCACGACGCCGATCATCGTCTGGATGGTCGCGCCCACCACGTGCCCGGTCAGCACCGACGACCGGGCGACGGCCATGGTCCGGAAGCGGGCGATGATGCCCTCGGTCATGTCCTGCGCGACGGCGATCGCCGTGCCCTGCGCTGCGGCGGCCACCGCCATCAGGATGATCGCCGGGGCGACGTAGTTGGCGTACGCGGTGCGGCCGCCGTGCAGGCCGGCCGGCATCCCGCTGCCGAGCCCCGACCCGAGCGTCCCGCCGAAGACGTAGACGAACAGGAGCAGGAAGACTATCGGCATCAGGGTGATCATCAGGGTCAGGGACGGATAGCGCTGCATGTGCCGCAGGTTGCGGCGCAGCATGATCCGCGCGTGGACGAGGGCGTGGGAACGGCCGTCGGCGGCGCCGAGGCCCGCGTCGGGGCCCGCGGCGTGGCCCGCGTCGTCCATCGTCATGGTGCTCATCGTCAGGCTCCCTTCCTGCCGGTGAGGGCGAAGAAGACGTCGTCGAGATCGGGGGTGTGCACGGTGAGCGACTCGACCTCGAACGAGGCCTCGTTCAGCTGCTGAAGCAGCGTCCACAGGGTGCTGACGCGGCCGTCGCCGGCGAGCTGGAGCGTGAGCGCGTCGTCGTCGCGGCCGGTCGGGGCGAGCACCGCCGCGGCGGCGTCGAGGTCGGCGCGGTCGGCGAAGGCCAGCTCGATGTGTCCGCCGGGGATGCGCGCCTTGAGCTCGGCGGGCGTCCCCTCGGCGACGATCCGGCCGCCGTCCAGCACCGCGACGCGGTGGGCGAGTTGGTCGGCCTCGTCCAGGTACTGGGTCGTGAGCAGGATGGTCGTCCCCTCGGCGACCAGCCCGCGGATGATGTCCCACATCGTGCGCCGGCTGCGCGGGTCCAGGCCCGTGGTCGGCTCGTCGAGGAAGATCACCTTCGGGTTGCCGACCAGGGTCATCGCCAGGTCGAGCTTGCGCTTCATGCCGCCGGAGTAGGTCGACGCCGGCTTGTCCCCGGCCTCGGTCAGCTCGAACCGCTCCAGCAGATCCTCGGCCCGGCGGCGTCCGACGCGTTTGGGCAGCAGGTGCAGATCGGCCATCAGCATCAGGTTCTCGCGGCCGGTGAGGTATCCGTCGACGGCGGAGAACTGGCCGGTGACGCCGATCGCACGCCGGACCGCCTGCGGGTTCCTGGTCGGGTCCTGGCCGGCGATGCGGATCTCGCCTGCATCGGCCTGGAGGTAGGTGGTCAGCAGGTGGACGGCGGTGGTCTTGCCGGCCCCGTTCGGGCCGAGCAGGGCCAGGATGGTTCCCTGCTGGACGGTCAGGTCGATGCCGTCGAGCACGGTCTTCTCGCCGAAGGACTTGCGCAGGCCGCGGGCCGAAATCGCGGCGACGGCGGTGGTCACGCCGGTGGTCGCCCCGCTGGTGGTGGTTGCCACGGTGTTCACGCCTCCTGGTCGAGGCGCGGGGCGCGACGGATGGTGACGTCGCCGAGTTTGGTGCCGGCGCGGACCTCGACCTTGTCGACGGGCTCACCGGCCTCGGGGGCGTCGGAGGAGGAGAGCTCGTTGTAGACGCGGCCGAGACTGGTGTTCAGCTCCAGCCAGGCGGCGCTGCCCTCGCGGACGCCGACCTCGACGCCGCCGTTCTTGGTCGTGGCGGACACCTTGCCGCGCACGACCTCGCCGATCCGTACCTCGCCGTTGGAGCTGGCCGCGGTGATGTCGGACAGCGCGCGCTCGACGGACACCGATCCGTTGGAGGCCTTGATGTTCGCGGGACCGGTGACGACGCCGACCCGCACCTTCCCGTTGCCCGTGGAGACATCGGCGGTGCCGTCCACGGCGCCGATACGAATGTCGCTGGAGCCGCTGTGCACGTCGGCGGAGCCGCTGACACCCTCGACGGTGATCGCGCCGACGCCGCCGCGGAGGCTCAGCGGCCCGGTCTCGGCGAGCCGGACGGCGCCCAAGTCGGTCTTGAGCTGGACGGTGCCGAGCACGCCGTCGGACTGGAAGTCGCCGATCCCGGCTTCGCCGCGGACATCGGAGTCGGTGGGCAGCGCGATGACGACGTCGATCGACTCGGGGCGCTTGCTGCTGAAGTTGACGAACCGGTTGAGGGGCTTCCTCGAGACGATGCTCAGCGTCCGGGCCGAGTGGTCGTACTCGACGCGGGTGTTCTCGGCGGCCTTGGTATCGGCGGCCTTGTTCGGGTCGCTGGGCAGGACCTCGACGATCGTGTCGGTGCGGTCGGAGACGGAGAAGCGGACGTCGGCGACGTAGAGGTCGAGGATGACGGCGATCGGGGACGGGGTGTTGAAGTTCGAGAGGGACATCTCGGGTTCCTTCGCTCAGGACGGCCTTGGCCGGTGGGTTCTGCGTCGGTCGTGCAGTGGTGCCGGGCTGTGATGTTGTTCGGGGATCAGCGGGCCCAGCCGCTGTAGCTCTCTCCGACGATCCGGCCGGGTTTCTGCGCGGGGGCAGGCCGCGCGGCCAGCCGGCCCTCGTTGGCGAGCCCGGCTGCGGCGGATCGGACGATCCAGGCGTTGACGGAGAGCCCGGCGCCGGCGGCGGCGTCCTCGATCAGGGCCTTGAGGTTGGCGGGCAGCCGCAGGTTGATCCGGACCATGGCGGCGTCGTCGCCTTCGGCGAAGGGCAGCCGCACCGAGGCGGTGGCGGCCGGGGCCTCGTCGGCGACTGCAGCGGCGGGGGGTGGCGTCACGACGAACGCAGCCGTCCCGCCCCGCAGCCGGACATCGACCGAGCCGGGCGCGAGTTCGGCGGAGATCTCCTCGGCGGCGTCGGAGAGCGCGTCCAGCAGGGTGAGTCGCACCGCGGCGTCGAGCGGGGGGAGGAGCCGGTCGGCGAGCGCTCGGGCGTCCTCGCCGCCGACCTCGGCCGCGGTCGTCAGTTCGCGGCGGAGGTTTTCGACGTACTGGGTGAGTTCCATGGCTCAAAGATGGCACCACTTTGGCACCAGTACAAGCCCATTTGGCTCAGCGCGGCGTATTGGCAGGTCACCAGTGGTGCCATGAGTGCGAGAGCATGGCACCACGTGGCACCCAGATGATTTCCCTTGACTGTCGTCGCGACAACTAATACTGTAGTCACGACAACGAAAAGCTTCCGAAGGAGGCACGGCCATGCACCACGACGTGCGAGTGGAAACCACGGCCGAAGCAGACGCCGCGATGGTCTGGCGCGTCTGGTCGGACTTCGACCGCTTCCCGGAGTGGGACCCGCGCGAGGAGGAGTCGAAGCTCGACGGCCCGTTCACGGTCGGAACGCAGGGCTGGAGCAAGCAGAGGGGCTACGGCCGCAACCGCATCACGCTGACGGCGGTCGAGGAAGGCAGGCGCTGGCAGGCGACGACGCCGCTGCCGGGCGGCACGCTGGTGATCGACCACGCACTGACGGACCTGGGAAACGGCCGAGTCCGCCTGACCAAGAACTACACGGCCACCGGCCCGCTCGCGATCGCGTTCCGCCTCTACTACGCCCGCCGCATCCGCCGCGAAGTCCTGCCGTCCTTCGAGGCGTTGGCGGCGGAGGCGAACCGCCTGGCAGAGTCGTCGCCATGATCGACTATCGCGGCCCGCATGCCAGCCCGGGCTACTGGCTGCACCACGCGGCCCTCGTCTGGCGCCAAGCCTGCGAAGCGGGCCTCGGAGAGGCGACCTACCCGCAGTTCAACGTCCTGTCGGCGGTCAGCCTGCTGGCGGGCACGGACGGCACGGCGCCGACGCAGCAGCAGGTTGCGGACTTCGCCCGGATGGACCGGATGATGACCTCGAAGCTGGTCCGCACCCTGGAAGAACGTGGCCTGCTCACCCGAGCAGCCGACCCGGAGGACGCCCGCCGCCAGCGCCTGGCGCTCACGGCGGAGGGCAAGGAGGTCCTCCGCACCTGCATCGCCGCCGCGCGCCGGGCCGACGAAGAAGTCTTCGGCACCGGCCCGGACGTCGAACCGCTCCGTGAGCGCCTGCGCGCCGTCGCCGAACGGAGGCCGCCCGGCCAAAGCTGACGTCGCGCACGTGAAGGCGCGGTCAGGCGGGCTGCCACAGCTCGACGCGATTGCCTTCAGGATCGGTGACCCAGCCGAAGCGACCGACACCCTCCATGTCCTGCGTCTCTCCAGCCACGTCCGCTTCCTGCTCGCGCAATTGCGCGAGCATCGCATCCAGGTCGCGGACCCGGAAGTTGAGCATGGTCTGCTGGGCGCGGGACCCGAAGTAGTCGGTCCCGGACTCGAACGTCGCGAACACCGTCAGCCCGGTTTCCTGACGCCACAGGCCGTACTCATCGGCGTCCAGGCCCAGGCAATCGCGATACCACGCGCCCAGGGCCGCCGGGTCGGCGGCCCGCAGGAAGTAACCACCGATTCCCAGCACACGTTCCATGCCGCCATCCTGCCAGGACGGAAAGCCGAAGCGCCGTCTGCGCCGCTCGTGTCACGATGCTCGGCATGTCTGCTCGTGCACTGAGTTTCGGCGCAATCGCGGAAGCCTACGAACGGTTCCGGCCGGGGTACCCCAAAGAGCTCTTCGACCTGGTGATGACGTATGCGGGCCGGCCGGTTCGGACTGCGCTGGAAATCGGTGCAGGGACCGGCAAGGCAACCCGCCTGTTCGCCGAGCACGGGGTGATGGTCACGGCGACGGAGCCCGACGCGGCCATGCTCACCGAGCTGCGCAAGTCGGTGCCTGCCGACGTGAGAACCGTCCGGGCCGCGTTCGAGGACCTGCGGCCCGGTGAAACGTACGGGCTGGTCTATGCGGCAGCAGCCCTGCACTGGACCCGCCCGGAGGGTCGGTGGTCGAGCGTGGCTGCCCTATTGGAACCAGAGGGGGTGTTCGCCTCGTTCGGCGGTCCGGTTCAGCTGGCGGACCCGGCTGTTGAGGAAGCTGTGTGTGCGGCACGGGCGCCATTTCTGGAAAGCGATGAGTTTCCCTCTCCCGACGGGACCGCTCCGGATGAGCAGATGCAGTGGCCGGGCACGGAGCTGCAACGGTCTCCGCTGTTCTGCGACGTTCGGCAGGCCGTGGTCGAGCGGCGCTTGACCATGGGCGCGTCGCACTACATCGGTCACCTGTCGACTGTCTCGGCGTATCTCCAACTGCCTCAGTCCAGGCAACGTCAGGCGTATGACGCGATCGCGCAGGTCCTTCCCGAGAGGGTCGAGATCGCCGCTGACATCACCGTTCATCTCGCGCGTCGCCGGTCCGTTTCGCCGACCAGGGCTACGCGCCCCCGTCTGTGATCCGGGAGCGTGTAGCCCGAGTGGGGTACTGCCTCGCTACCACCCCCGTCGCCGGTACGACCGAAGGCCGACGCGCCACGCCCAGCCCCCGACTCCGAGCCACGCGACTGCGACGACCGGCGCCACCAGCGTCAGCGCCGGACCGTACGGCACGGACTGCGCCTTCCCCAGCACCTTCGCCACTGGATAGAACGCCACGAACGCCACCGGCACCACGAACGTGAACGCCGCCCGCAGCACCGCGGGAAAGACGTTCAGCGGGTAGTTGCCGAAGGTACCGATCACCGTGTCCAGCCAGGAGAACAGCGCTTCGCTGCCGGGGCGGCGCAGCACGATGCCCGCCGCGCACAGCGCGAGCGCGAGCTCGAGGACGGCCCCGCTCACCACCGCGAGGACGAGGAAGCAGACCCGTGCGATCGTCCAGTCCCACCGCAGCATCGAAAGGCAGACCCCGAGCGACGTCGCCGCCACCGCCAGATCTCCCACCGCGTTGAGCGGAAACCGGCTGGTGCACACCTGGAGGAATACCGGCGCCGGACGGACCAGGAAGCTGTCGAACCGCCCCTGCCGGATCAGGTACGGAATCTCCCTCAGATTCGTGAAGCCGAGAACGAACAGGGAGTGCGCGAGCAGCCGGACGCTGCTCACCAGCAGCACCTGCCCGACCGTCCAGCCGGCCAGCGCGGGAAAGCGGGTGAACACGACGGTCGCGAAGAGCAGCACCGTGATCTGGTACGTCACCCCGTTCACGATCGCCAGCGCGAAGTCCCCCTTGTTGGCCAGGCGCTCCCGCAGACCCGCCCGAGCGGCGACCCGCGCGACCCGGGCGATCCGCGCGGCGCGGCGCACCCGCGTGGCAACCGTCATCCGCCGAGCACCACCAGCCGACGTCCGGCGCGACGCCAGCCGAGGGCCGTGACCATCGCGAGCGCGAGACACCAGCCCGCCTGCCCGGCCAGCGCCGGCACCGCGTCAGCCAGCCGAATGCGCCCCGCGTACAGCGAGATCGGCGTCGACACCCCGGCCGCGAACGGCAAGCCGGCCGCCACGCCACCGAGCCATCCGGGGAAGAACCAGAGGGGTATCAGCGCCCCGGACAGCAGTGACTGCACGAACTCGTAGCAGCGGGTGACCCCGTCCGTAGAGACCGTCCAGAAGGCAGCAATGTCGATCAACACGGTCAGGCAGTACAACACCACCAGGCCGAGCCCGAAGCTGACCGCCGACACCGCGGCCACCGCCGCCGACGCCGGAGGCGCGACCAGCCCCAGGCCCAGCCCGAGCGCGAGCCCGCCGACCACCCAGGCCGAGGAGTACAGGGCCTCGCCCACCCCGTACCAGGCTCGGTAACGGCGCGCGCTCACCGGACGGAGGAACCAGTACGCGATCGAGCCGTCCAGGATCCGCGTCTTCACGGACTCCCCGGTCGCGCCGCGCATCGTGCGCGCGGTGGTGGCCAGGGCAGCCAGGGTGGAGTACGTGACGGCCTGTCGGACGTCCAGTCCGGCCACGCTCGCGGTGTGCGCGTACAACGCCCGCCACAGTTCGGCGTACAGGAGGACCTGGGTGGCGACGACGAATCCCGTCGTGGCCAGGCGGGTGCCGCGCATGCACTCGGCGAGCGGCGCGATCCGGGCCAGCCGGTGGACGCGCGTCGTCACGGGGCGCTGAGCAGACTGCGGTCGCCCGCGTAGATCGAGCGCAGGACGTCCTCAAGCCGGACGCCGTCGAAGTCGATGGCGCGCACCTCGTCGGCGGCGAGCAGTCGGGCCGCGAAGTCGGCCTGGCTCACGCCGGGTTCGAGCGCGTAGGTGGCTCGGGCGCCGTCGAGCTCCAGCAGCCGGGCGTCCGGTATCCGGCTCGGGGGGCCTTTGCCTGCGGCCAGCTCGACCACGACGGTTCGTCGGCGGGCGCCGATCCTGGTCAGGTCGGCGAGAGTCCCGTCGAAGAGCGTCTTCCCGTGGTCGATCAGGACGATCCGGGGGCAGAGCGCTTCGACGTCGGCCACGTCATGGGTGGTCAGGACGATGGCGTGGTCCCCGGTGCGGGCCAGGTCCGCGAGCATCGCCCGGACCTGGTCGTTCACCAGGATGTCCAGGCCGATGGTCGGCTCGTCGAGGAAGAGCACTCGGGGCCGGTGCAGCAGGGCGGCGGCCAGGTCGCAGCGCACCCGCTGGCCGAGCGAGAGGTGTCGCGCCTGCGTGTCCCAGAACCCGGACAGGCCGAGAACGTCGTCGAGTTCACGCATCCGCCCGGCATACGTCGTCGCGGGCAGACCGTGCATGTCCCGCAGGATCTCGAACGAGTCGCGGGCGCGCAGGTCCCACCAGAGCTGGGTGCGCTGGCCGAAGGTCACGCCGATATTGCGCGCGTTCCGCACCTGGTCCCGGTTCGGGTCCAGCCCGAGCACCCGTACCTGCCCCGCGTCCGGCACCATCAACCCGGTCATCACCCGGATCAGCGTCGACTTCCCTGCGCCGTTCCGGCCGAGCAGCCCGACGAACTCGCCGGAGTCGATCCCCAGGCTCACCCGGTCGAGGGCGACGGTCTCCGGCGGCGTCGCCCTCCAGCGCCGGATCAACGGCCCGCGTCCGCGGAAGCGCTTGCTCACCTCGCTCACGTCGATCGCGGTCATGCCGGGACCCTCCCCGCGCTGTCTCCAGCGCTGCCCGACCGGGCGGTCAAGGTCAAGGTCAAGGTCAACGTTGAGGTCAAGGCCAACGTTAAGGTCAAGGACTGCCTCCGCCGTAGCGGGCTCCCAGGCACAGTGCCGCGACCAGCGGCTCCACCATGAGCTCGCCCGCCCGCTCGAACTGACGGACCGGCAGGAACCGTCTGACCCCGCCGGGGAACATCGTCGCCAGGGCCCGAGCCGCGACCGGCTGCCGGGCCGCGTCCGGGATGCGCTCGGCAGGCAGGCCGAGATCGGCCACGACCACACCGAGCGCGCACGCGGTCAGCCACCACTGCGCGATCAGCATCTCGCTGACGATCTCACGCACCGCCGCCGGGACCGCCGCCCGGCACGCCGCGTCCAGCTCGGCGGCCGTGAGCCCGCGAGCGGCCAGGATCGGCGCGGTCCACTCCTTCCTGTACCGGTCGCGGTCGCGGTCGCGGTCGCTGTCGCCGTCGCGGACCCGGATGCAGGAGAGCCCCTCCCACCAGGAGAACTGAGGCACCATCGGCAGCGCCTCGACCGTGGGCCCGGTCCAGTCGACGGGGGAGTCGCCCTCGGCGGGCAGGCAGACGCAGCGGCGCGCGCCCATGTGGTCGTTACCGGTGAGGCTGGGCGTCTCCAGGTGGTCGGCCAGGTTCGGCACGGAGACGTACGTGCGGACGCCGAGTTCGCGCAGGTAGTCGTCGAGGACGACGTCGTCGGGGGTGGCCGGGTCCGCCTTGAGCTCGGCGTAGTCGTCGAAGCCACGGGCGAGGTGCGCGGGCAGCAGCAGTGCGGGGGCGGGCACGTACTCGTCCACGGCCCGCGCCCACGAGGCGCCGGTGAGGGCCGCGATGCGGACCATGTGCGCGGTCCGCGACCCCCACTCGGTGAAGAACGCGAGTCCGTCGTCGGGTCTGGCCTGCGCTGCTGCCGCCGCCTGGGCGGCGAAGCCGGCGCTCGGAACAGCGTCGTCCTGGAGCACGAGGTGGTGGGTGGCGCCGGGTGCGACCGTGTTCCAGGCCCGGCGGGCGGTACGCAGTGCGCTCGGCGGCCCCTGCGGATCCGGATCGAATACGACTGCGGGCGCCAGTTCGGCGAGCTCGGCCCGGAGTCGACGGGCTGCGCGCGCACGGCTCGGATGCGCCATCACGGCGGCCGATAAGTGGACCTGCGGCGCGGATTCGGCCTTCCCTGCTTTTGTCTGCGCGTTGCCGGGTTCGGTCACGATGGTAAGCGAACCGCACGCCCCACATCATGTCAATATGTGGACCCCGTTGAACATATTCGGACAAGCTAGAACAATGGAACATATATGACAGTTCGAACCAAGCCTTGTGCGGGCTTCGAGACTCGGATCTACTTCTGCAGCATCACGACAGAAGCACGGGAGGGTCGGGCATATGCCAAACATAGCGATCGCGGGCGTCGGAAACTGCAGCTCTGCGTTAGTGCAGGCGCTCCACGGTGTCGCCAACGGCACGATCGAGCACACCGACCTCGCGCCGGGGCTTGAATCCGTGCCGGTGCGCGATATCCGGATAACCGCCGCATTCGACGTCGATGCCAGAAAAATAGGCGTGCCGCTGGAAAAGGCAATCCTCGTCGAGCCCAACTGCACGACACACTACGTCGACGTCCCCACCGAACTGCCCCCGGTCACCGTGGGCCCGTTGGCGGACGGCGTGAGCGGTCCGCTCGCAGGCGTCGTCCAGGTCCACGACCTCGCCCATCGGGCAACGGCGTCGGACGTCGCCGCCGAGCTGCGGAATTCCGCGACCGAGATCCTGGTCATCTACCTCCCCACCGGCGCGCAGAACGCCGCCGAACTCTATGCCGAAGCGGCGGTCGAGGCGGGCTGCTCGCTCGTCAATTGCACACCCGCGCGGCTCGGTCGCTCCAGCACCTGGCGGGAGCGATTCGAGCGAAATGGACTCACGCTTCTCGGGGACGACATGAAGAGCCATATCGGCTCGACCACCGTGCATCAGGCGCTGCTCGGGGCGTTGCACCAGCAAGGCGTCACGGTGAGCTCCACCTACCAATTGAACATCGGCGGAAATACCGATTTCCTCAATCTGCGTGACACCGGGCGGTCCGCTGCGAAGCGGGTGACGAAAGCCACCGCGCTGCGGGAACTCGTCTCGCCGGAAACAGCCATGGATCTGGGCCCCAGCGATCACATCGCGCAGCTCAGGGACCGGAAGGTCGGCTATATCAGGATCGAAGGGCGCGGCTACATGGGTATGCCGTTCTCGATGGAAGTCCGGCTGGAAGTCGAGGACAGTCCGAACTCCGCGGCCATCGCCATCGACGCCGTCCGGGCGGCATCGAGCCTCCAGGCAGGCGTCAAGCTCGACCTCCCGCTCGTCCTCCCGGCCCTGTTCAAGGCGCCCGGACTGCCCGACCGCTGAACCGGTCGGTCTTCACGCCGCCGCGGAGAAGCGCGAGTTGGTCGCCCTTCCCCACGGCAGGTCTGTCACCTGACGGTCGCTCAGCTCGTCGGCGGCGTCCAGCGCGGGTCGCGGCCGGAGAAGGCGAGGAGCTTCGCGGCGGGCCCCGCGTCCTCGGCGGCCGGAACCGCGGCGCCGAACTTGCCGAAGTTGTCCCGAACGAAGGGGACGAGGAAGCCGGCGATGCCGTCCAGGCCCTCGGCGAGGGAGTCGCTGAGCGGCAGGTCCTGGCCGGTCGCGACGGCGATGTCCCAGGCGTGCAGGGCGGCGTCGAGCGCGGCGGCCGACGCGCCCGTCGCGGCGGGCATCGGGCCCATCGGGGTGGGCACGCTCTCGGCCTCGCGGCCGGACTCCCAGGCTGACATCGCCGCAGCGCACACCGCCTCCAGCGCGGCCGCCGCGTCGCCCTCCAACTCGTCGACCGGGGTGAAGGGGTCGCCGGCGGGAGTCACCCCCGTTATCTGCATGGTCAGCGCCTGCTGGTCCAGGCGCGCGTGGTTGAACACCTGCCGCGCCGACCACTCGTTGCAGGGCGTCGGCGCTCCCCACGCGTCCGCCGGAACGCCGCGAACGGCGGTGAGCAGGTAGTCGTGCGCCTCGGCAAGCAGCTTGAAACCGTCGACGGTCATCGTGGTGGTTCCTCTCCTCGAAGTGATCCGGACAAGAGTTAACTAGAACCTGCCCACCTCTTCGGAGAGGCGCAACTGCAGAAGTCGCGCACCGGTGCCGCGACAGACGCGCGGCACCGGTGGCGGGTGGAGTCAGCTCCAGGGCTGGTCGACCAGCCAGCTGGTGTCGTCGCTCCAACCGGTGGAGCTGTCCCAGCTGTTGCTGCCGCCGTTACTGGCGATGTAGACGGTGAAGTTGTAGTGCCGCAGGTACTTGGTGGGGTAGTTGCTGGACTGGAACGAGTAGCCCTGCCCGTTGTGACCCGTCTGCGCGCAGAAGGTGGCGTCCTGCGCGGACACCGTGCTGCCGTCGTACGCCTCGAGGTACAACTCGTAGTTGTAGTGGCGCAGGTACTGGCCGGAGTTGTTGGCGGACTCGAACGAGAAGCAGGAGCTGTTGGCCAGTCCGGGATGCACGATCCAGGTGGCGTCCGCCTTGGCGAGCGTCGTGCTGGAAGCGGTGATCGGCGAGATCACGACCTTCGTGTCGGCGTCGTCGTGGCGGATGTAGTCCGAGGTGCAGCAGGCGGTCGTCGCCTGCAGCGAGATCCGCGAACCGGCCTGGAGCGCGCCCGAGCTCGACGAGGTGTTGTAGCCGACGGCGGTGATGTTCGCCTGCACCGCGTTCTCGGTGGCGTCCGACGGGTAGCCGGAGGTCATCACGCCCTCGTAGAAGGTGCCGGCGGAACTCTTGCTGTTGTCACCGCCGATGCCGAGGATGATGGCCCCCTCCTTGTGCATCGGGTTGTAGCCCGAGACGTTGGGCCGCACTCCGCTGTAGTAGGTGGAGAGGCTGCCCGACTGCGCGTTGCCGGCCCGGATCGCCCACTGGTTGGGTCCACCCTTGACCATGGCGGTGAGGAAGCGGTCGCTCACGGTCGGGTCGTTGGCGTTGTATCCCGCGTTCACGCCGGAGAAGAGGCCGTTCTCCTGGTCGGCCATGACCCAGGGCCCGTTGCCCGTGCCGGACCCCCAGACCTTGCTGTTGCCGAAGTAGATGGCCTCCATGTGACCGTTGCCGGTGTCGGTGTTGCTGGTCTCGGCGTTGCCGTAGTCGAAGCAGCAGGCGCCGCCGTAGTGGTTGCCGTCGAGGATCGCGTACATGCCCTCCGGCTGGTCCCCGGTCGCGACGCCGGAGGTGTTGTCGTCGCGGTAGCCGGTGCCCGGCGCCACATAGACGCCGTACGCCGCGTGGCCGCCGACCGTGATCGGTGCCGCGTTCGCGTTCGCGAGCGTGTCCGGGCCGCCCGCGGCTCCCCCTGCGGGGGCCTGGGTCAGGTTGTTGCCCCGGCCCGACTGGTCGTAGATGACGGTGACGACGCAGCTCGTGCTCGCGCAGAAGGAATCCTGCGCCGCCGCGTTGGCGAAGCCGCCCGCGCTGAGCACGCCGATGTCCCGCGTGGTGCTGTCCGACGCGCGCCGGACCTGGTACAGCGGCCCGTTGTACGCCCCGTACAGCGCCCGGGTCGTGCTGTGCGCGGCGACGCAGGGCGTGCCGCCGGCGGCGTAGATGTCGCACGGCTCCTGGGTGGCCGCCTGCGACGTCGCGGCCGTCCCGGCGAGCAGACCGGCGGTCAGGCCGACGGCTGCTCCGCCGGCCAGCAGGGCGCGCCGGGCGCGGCTCAGCCACTTCTGGGCGATCATGCATGGACTCCTTTGCTCTTCGGTGAGCGTGACGTGACTCGGACTCCGTGATCGGGTGGTGGCGCGGCCTGGCCCTGTTCCAGGGCATGGGGAAGCCACCGCTCGACGCGAAGGTCCGAAGGAGTGCGCAATCCGGGCGTCTCCGTACAGAGCGGAGATCCAGGACATGTGAGCGTTAACAATTCGACCGAGGGAATGGCCTTCCACGAGGGGTGGGGGTGGAGTGCCGCATGCGGTCGCCATCACTATGGCCACGGGCCCAAGTTGCGTCAAGGTTTCTGACAGGAGCAGAGCAGGCAGGTGCGAAGGAGCGGACGAGGGCGGAGCGGGGAGTGGCCCTACTCCGCGGCCTCCTGCTGGGCCTGCACTTCGAGCAGGCGCGCCATCGACTCGGTGACGTGCTCGCCCGCACGGAAGGGCAGCGTCATGTCGTGAGCCCACAGCTCACGCGCGGCGGCGTGCGGGACCTCGTGGTCCAGGCACGCCTCGTAGTACACGAGCGTCCGGGCGACGCGCAGCGCCTCGACGTCGGCCATCGTGAGTCCTCCCCGCGGAACGTTCGACCGCTCCGGCAGATGTGAGGTGCCTGTGGCGGTCGGAACACCCTAGGTCGCCTCTCTCGATCTCAGCAAGGACGCTTCTCACAGCGTGCATTGTTCAAATTTGAATCGGGGAGTAGTCTCAGGAGGTGGTTCAGATTTGAACTACTTGAGCGTGGGGCCCGCGTTAGATCTGCGTCCGACCCGCGCCGGGCAGAAGGAGCACGACGATGACCACCGTCACCCCCAAGGGGGCACCCCCCGCCGAAGGCAGGGGGAGGATGCCCGCCCTCTACCTGGGCCACGGCGCGCCGCCGCTCGCCGACGACGCCCTGTGGACGGGCCAGCTCTCCTCCTGGGCGGCGGCCCTGCCGCGGCCCAAGGCGATCCTCATGATCTCGGCTCACTGGGAGGAGGCCCCGCTCGCCCTGAGCGCGACGACGACCGTGCCGCTCGTCTACGACTTCTGGGGCTTCCCGCAGCACTACTACGAGGTCACCTACGCCGCCCCCGGCGCGCCGGAGCTCGCCGCCAGCGTCCGCAAGCTGCTGCGTGCCCCCGGCACCCCCGTCCAGGACATCCCCGACCGCGGCCTCGACCACGGCGCCTACGTGCCGCTGGTCGAGATGTACCCGGACGCCGACATCCCGGTCCTCCAGCTCTCCATGCCCACGCTCGACCCGCGCAGGCTGATGGAGATCGGCCGCAAGCTCGCCCCGCTCCGCGACGAGGGGGTCCTGATCGTGGGCAGCGGCTTCTTCACGCACAACCTGCGCGCACTCAGCCAGGACGGCACCGTTCACTCGGTCATGTCCGAGTTCGACGACTGGGGCCGCCGCGCGCTCGAGGCCGAGGACATCGACGCGCTTCTCGACTTCGAACGCAAGGCCCCGGCCGGGCAGCTGGCCCACCCGCGCACGGAGCACTTCGCCCCGCTCTTCGTGACCCTCGGGGCGGCCGAGTCCGAGCTGAGCAGTCAGCGCAGCGTCATCGACGGCTTCTGGATGGGCATGTCCAAGCGCTCCCTCCAGTTCGGCTGATTGACCGGCCCCCGCGCCGCGCACCGGCGCGCCACCTCCGGCGCGCCGGTGCGAGGCGATCACGGCCGCGACGAAGAGCCTCCGAACTCCTCCCGGAGGGCGTCCAGTTCGGGTTCGAGCTCGAGATCGCGCCCGAGCCCAGCTACGCCTTCGGTCCCCGGGGCCGGCGCGGGCCCGGGCTCAGCGGCGTGGGTGAGGCGCTCGCCCTCGATGTCGAGGTCGGGCAGGAACCGGGCCAGCCAGGACGGCAGCCACCACGCCGCGCCGCGGGTCAGCGCCAGGACGGCGGGGACGAAGGTCATCCGGATCAGGAAAGCGTCCAGCAGGACGCCCAGCGCCAGCGCGAAGGCGATCTGCTTCAGGATCTGGTCGTCGGTGCCGAGGAAGGACGCGAAGACCGCGATCATGATCAGCGCCGCCGCGGTGACCACGCGGGCGCTGTGGCGGGCGCCGCTGTGGACCGCGTCGAGCGGTCGCCGGGCGCGGACGAGGGCCTCGCGCATCCGGGAGACGAGGAAGACTTCGTAGTCCATGGCCAGTCCGAAGAGCACCGCCAGGACGATGATCGGCAGGAAGCTGCACACCGGCCCGGCCTGGTCGACGCCGATCAGCTTGCCGAGGTGCCCGTTCTGGAAGACGCTCACCACGGCTCCGAGCGTCGCCCCGACCGAGAGCAGGAAGCCGATCGCGGCCTTCAGCGGCACCACCAGCGAGCGGAACACCAGCAACAGCAGCAGCAACGACAGGCCGACCACGACCGCCGCGAACGGCAGCATCGCCGAGTTGAGCTTGGCGGAGACGTCGATGCCCACAGCGGTGTTGCCGGTCACCCCGATCGTCGCGCCTGTCTGCTGCTGCAACGAGCCCGCGTCCGCCCGGATCGCGTTGACCAGGGTCTTGGTCGCGTCGTCGCTCGGGGCGCTGTCGGGGACGACCTGGATCAGGGCGGTGTGCGTCGCTGCGTTCGCGACGGGACGGCCGACGGTGGCGACGTCCGGCAGGGCACGGATCGTGTCCGCGATCTGGCGGGCGGCGGCCGTCGGGTCGCCGCTGTTGCCGGTGTCGGCGAGGACCAGCAGCGGGCCGTTGTAGCCGGGGCCGAACTCCCTGCTGACGGTGTCGTACGCGATCCGCTGCGAGGACGCGGCGGGCGCGGTGGAGTTGTCCGGCAGCGCGAGCCGCAGGCTGTGCACGGGCCAGGCGAGCGCGCCGACCGCGACCAGGACGGCCACGAGCGAGAGCGCGGGACGTCGGGTGACCAGGCGGAACCAGCGCTCGCCCAGGTTGGCGGGCCTCCCCGACGCCCCGCTGCCCGAGTCCCCGCTGCCCGAGTCCCCGCTTCCCCGCTCCGCGCTTCCGTGCTCCCCGCTTCCCTGCTCCGCGCCGCGTGGCTCGCTGCCCTGGCCGACGGCCAGTTCGCGCTGATGCGCCCGGGAGCCCGGCTTGGGCGCGAGTCGTGCACCGGCGAAGCCGAGCAGCGCGGGAAGCAGGGTGATCGCGACCAGCACGGCCGTCAGCACGGCTCCGGCGGCGCTCAGGCCCATGACCGTCAGATAGGGGATGCCGACGACCGAGAGTCCGGCCATCGCGATCACCACGGTCAGCCCGGCGAAGACGACCGCGCTGCCGGCCGTGCCGACCGCGAGTGCGGCGGACTCCTCCGGGTCGGCGCCGTGGGCGAGTTGGGAGCGGTGACGGCTGACGATGAAGAGCGCGTAGTCGATGCCGACCGCGAGCCCGATCATCAGTGACAGGCTCTGGGCGGTGCCGGAGATGGAGAAGACCCCGGTCAGCGACAGCACGCCCGCGATCGCGGTGACCACCCCGACGAGCGCGGAGAGCAGCGGCATCCCGGCGGTGAGCAGGGAGCCGAAGGTCAGCGCCAGGATGACCAGCGCCACACCGAAGCCGATCGCGTCGGTGGCGCCGGACTTCGACTTGGTCACGGCCGCACTGCCGCCGACCTGGACGTCGAGGTCCGGCTGTGCGGACTTCGCGTCGGTCACGGCCGTGCGCAGCGCGTCGATGGAACCGGAGTGCAGGCCGCTCTGCGGGACCTGGTACTGGACCTGCGCGATCGCGGTGGTGCCGTCGGCGGAGACGGTGTGCGCGGCGAACGGGTCGATGACCTTGGCCACCTGCGGCGCGCTCCTGGCGGCGTCGAGCGTGGCGCGGATCGCGCTGGCGTCGGCGGGATCGGTGACCTTCTGTCCGGCGGGCGCGGTGAAGACGAGCTGCGCGCTGGTGCCGGAGGAGTAGGGGAAGTCGATCTTCATCCGGTCCAGGGCCTGCTGCGACTCGGAGCCGGGGATGGTGAAGGTGTTGTCCAGCTTGCCGGTGCCGCCGGAGGCGATCATGCAGCCCACGACGGCCGCGACGACCGCGAGCCAGAGGGCGAGCACGCGCCGTCGGTGCCGGTAGGCGAGCCGCCCGAGGCGGTGGAGGAGGGAGGGCATGGGGGTCCCAGGGGTCCGTGGGTCCGTGGTGAGGGCCGGGCCCGGGTCAAAAGTGGCAGTGCTGCCACGTTAGCAAAGATGGCAGGACTGCCATTTTGCGGGGGTGGGTTCAGGCCGGACCTGGCATGATCCTGCTGTGGACATCGAGCGAGGGACCGAGGAGTCCGACTGCGGCAAGGTGGAGCTGGGCAAGCGCGAGCAGAACCGGCGCCGCACGCACGTGGCCCTGATCCGGGCGGCGACGCAGCTCTTCCGCGAGAACGGCTTCGAATCGACCACGGTCCGCGACATCGCCGCTGCGGCGGGCGTGGGGGAGCGGACCTTCTTCCGCTACTTCCCGTCCAAGGAGAGCCTGGTCCTGCAACAGGTCCGCGACCTCGTCCCGCTCCTGGCGGACGAGATCCGGGCCCGCCCCGCCTCGGCGGACCCACTGCGCGCCCTCCGCGACGCGGTACTCGAACTCGCCCGCCGCCACGGCAGCTCCCCGGCGGTACTGTTCGCCGCCCCCGGCCCGCTCCGGCTCGACCGCGACGGTCTCGGCAGCGGCCGCGGCGACCGCTTCCTGCTCCAGGACGTGGAGGAGGCCGTCGCCGCCGCCTTCCTCGACCGAATGACCGCCGCGTCATCCGCCTCATCCGGCGCGGTCGGTGCCGACCTCCGGCTGCGCGCCTTCGTCCTGGCGCGCGCGGGCGTGGGCGCGCTGCGCGAGATCCGCTTCACCTACGGCGGGCTCCCCGAGGACGAGCGAACGACAGTGGAGGTGCCGGATCTGGTGCACCGCGCCTTCGCCGTGCTCGGCGTGGGCGATCAGTAGCGGGGCCGTAAGCCGGGTGAGACCCAAGCATGACGCCCGGATTCGCGCAGTCGGTTTCGCGGGCCGCGCATTCCGTTCGCTGTGCGCGCACACCCGTTCCATTCAGGCCGATCCGCTGCGCAGACTCGGTCGCATGAAACTTCTGGTGATCGGTGGATCGGTGTTCGTCGGGCGGGCCTTCGCGGAGGAGGGGGTGCGGCGTGGCTGGGAGGTGACCGTCTTCAACCGGGGCCGCAGTCAGCAGGACCCGGACGGAGTCCGCTCGCTGCGCGGTGACCGCACGGACGACGCGGACCTCGCCGCGCTCGCCGCGGCCGGTCCCTACGACGCGGTCGTGGACGTCTGCGGCTACGTGCCGACCGAGGTCGCGAAGTCGGCCGCCGCGCTGGCCGGCCACGCGGACGCGTACCTGTTCGTGTCGACCATCAACGTCTACCCCGGCTACCCCGCCGAGCCGACGGACGAGTCCTCGCCCCGGCAGGGCGGCCGCCCGGACGCCGGTCCGGGGGACGGCGACTACGGTTGGCTCAAGGACGGCTGCGAGCAGGCCGTCCGCGCGACCTTCCCCGGTCGCGTGGTGGTGCTCCAGCCCGGACTCATCGTCGGCCCGCACGACCGCGCCCGCCGCACCACGGCGTGGCTGCGCCGGGCGGCGGCTGGTGGCCCGATGGCCGTCCCCGGCGCGCCCGACCGCCCGGTCCGGCTGATCGACGCCCGCGACCTCGCCGCCTTCGGCCTCGACCTGCTCTCCGCTCCGGCCCGAGACGAAGTGGAGGACTATCTGGTCCCCGGAGCATCGGACAACGGCAGCTGGGGCGACTATCTTGACGCCTGCGTGGCCGCCTCCGGCGGCAAGGCGGAGCTGGTCTACGTGGACGACCAGCTCTTCGTCGACCACGGCGTCGAGCCCTGGACGGAGGCCCCGCTGTGGCTGCCGCCGGCAGCTGACACGGCCGCTGTGTGGGAGGCCTCTACCGCCAAGGCCCTCGCGGCCGGCCTGCGCTGCCGCCCGATCACCGAATCCGTCCACGACACCGCTGCGTGGCTCTTCACAGCCGATGGCGAACGCGAAGCGTTCGAGGACTATCGCCACTTCGCCGAATGGGCCGCCGGTCTGCCCCCCGAGAAGGAACAGGCCATCCTCGCCGCCCACGCGGCGCGCCCGGCCTGAGAGCTGCCTGGCCACGTTGCGGAGCCCTTCGCGCTGAGCCGCCACGGGTTCCGCGAGTCCCGCGGCCCGCAACGCACGCTCTACGTGCCGGGCCCGGTAGAGCGCCCGGGCCGGAACCGGCTCACCGTCCCGGAAGCGCACGGCTCGCCGAGCGGTGTGGTCGAGCCGCGCGACCGACCCGGGCGCGGCCCGACCTCGGAGTGAAGCGGGGCCCGGACCGCGCTGCTCAGCGCGGCTGGGCGCCGCTCCGGCTCAGCTGGTTCGCTATCGCGACGAACGCGCGGCGCTCGGTGCGGGAGAGGGGCACCTGCTCGGCCGGGTCCAGGCCGGGCGCGCCGCCGCCGACCGCCCACGGGCGGAACGCGGCGAGCCACACGGCGCGGACGCCGATCGCAGTCCAGAGCACCGCCATCGTCAGGACGGTGTAGAGGGCGACGGTGTGGAGAGGCGTCAAGTGCTGATGCATGACCGTCCTTCACTGGTCGAGCGCCCACGTACCGCGAGGGCTTGCTCCCGCTTTCGCCTTAGTTAACACCTCCACCCGGGGCTTTGGGCACCGGGGTCCGGATCTTTGGTCCTGCCCCCGCGCCCGTGACCTGGCTTCCGCTCTCGCCTGCGCTCTCGCTTCCGCCCGCGCCGCTCGCGAGCGGATCCGCGGTCCAGCTCGCCAGCAGCCGCAGCGCTTCCGCCGACGCGGAGCCCGGCTCCGCCGCGTAGGTGATGAGCTGCTGGTCGGCGTCCGCGGGCAGCAGCATGGTCTCGTAGGCCAGGGTGATCGGCCCGACGACCGGGTGGTGCAGCTCCTTCGAGCAGTGCCCCTTCCCGCGCACGTCGTGCGCGGCCCACCAACGGCGGAATTCCGGACTCTTGACCGACAGCTCGCCGATCAGCGCGGCGAGCTTCGGGTCGTCCGGGCTGCGTCCGGCGTCCATCCGCAGGCAGGCGACCACGTCGTGGGCCTTGCCCTCCCAGTCGTCGTACAGCTCGCGCGCGAATGGGTCCATGAAGATGAGCCAGGCCATGTTCCGCTGCTCCGGCGGCCGGGACCCGAAGTCGCCCAGCAGCGCGCACGCCATCCGGTTCCAGGCGATCACATCCGTGCGGCGGCCCAGCACGAAGGC
Organism: Streptacidiphilus sp. MAP12-20; assembly: GCF_041262525.1. Lineage (NCBI taxonomy): Bacteria > Bacillati > Actinomycetota > Actinomycetes > Kitasatosporales > Streptomycetaceae > Streptacidiphilus > Streptacidiphilus sp. MAP12-20. The sequence continues at coordinate 25,169 of NZ_JBGCCK010000010.1, read as the reverse complement.
GGGCACGGTGTCCATCGCGTCCAGCAGGTGCTGCACCTGCGGACGGACCCGCTGCGGACGGTTGGCGGCCGTCCGCCCGCGGCGGGGCGCGGGCTTGGCCAGGTGGTCGAGATGCTCCCGCTCCGCTTGGTCCAGCCGCAGCGCCTCCGCGATCGCGTCGAGCACCGCCGCCGAGACGTTGCGGGCGTTCCCCTGCTCCAGCCGCGTGTAGTAGGCGGCGCTCACCCCGGCCAGCTGGGCCAGCTCCTCCCGGCGCAGCCCCGGCACGCGGCGCCGCGCGCCGTAGTAGGGCAGGCCCACGTCCTCGGGCTGCAGCCGGGCGCGGCGGGTCCGCAGGAACTCGCTCAGATCGCTGCGCGGATCGACGGCAGCGGGCTCCGAGGCACGGTCGGATGCACTGTTGGACGGAGAGGCGGGGGCGGAACCGGTCATACCTCTGAGTATGAGGGTGACTCTGCCAGTGGTAGGAACACCAGGCGTACGTTCCGTGAGTGACTGGCTGCACCCTGCGCATTCGGGCAGGGTGGACACCATGACAACCAGCACGATCCCCGCGTACGCCGCCCCCGCCGCCAAGGCCCCGCTGGAGCGCACCACCGTGCCGCGCCGCGAACTGGGCGAGCACGACATCCTCATCGACATCGCCTACGCCGGCATCTGCCACTCCGACATCCACCAGGTCAACGAGGACTGGGGCCCGGCGATCTTCCCGATGGTCCCCGGCCACGAGATCGCCGGCACCGTCGCGGCCGTCGGCTCCGCCGTCACCCGGCACGCGGTCGGCGACCGCGTCGGCGTCGGCTGCCTGGTCGACTCCTGCGGTGCCTGTGAGCAGTGCCTGGCCGGCTTCGAGCAGTTCTGCTCCGGCGAAGGCGGCGCGACCGGCACCTACAACGACACCGGCCGCGACGGCGAGCCCACCTACGGCGGCTACGCCAAGCAGGTCGTCGTCACCGAGCGCTTCGCGCTGAAGATCCCCGACGGCATCCCGCTGGACGCCGCCGCGCCGCTGCTCTGCGCCGGCATCACCACCTACTCGCCGCTCGACCGCTTCGGCGCCGGACCCGGCAAGAAGGTCGCCATCGTCGGACTGGGCGGCCTCGGCCACATGGGCGTCAAGATCGCCCACGCCAAGGGCGCCGAGGTCACCGTGCTCAGCCAGTCGCTGCGCAAGCGCGAGGAGGGCCTGAAGCTCGGCGCGGACCACTACTACGCCACCTCCGACGAGGCCACCTTCGAGAAGCTGGCCGGCCACTTCGACCTGATCGTCAACACGGTCTCGGCGGACCTCGACCTCAACGCCTACCTCGGCCTGCTCAAGCCGACCGGCGCCCTGGTCCAGGTGGGCGCGCCCTCGCACCCGGTCCCGGTGGCGGTGTTCTCCCTGATCGGCGGCAACAAGACGCTGGCCGGCTCCATGATCGGGGGAATCCCGCAGACGCAGGAGATGTTGGACTTCTGCGCGGAGCATGGGATCGGAGCGGAGGTCGAGGTGATCGGTGCAGACCAGATCAACGACGCCTACGAGCGGGTCCTGAACAGCGACGTCCGCTACCGCTTCGTGATCGACACTGCCACCATCTGACGCCTTCACCCTCTGATCCCGCACCAGCTGACCGCACACACCAGCTGATCCGCCCTCAGGAGCCAAAACCCTTATGAGCCTGCTGTTCGAGCCCCTCGCCCTGCGCGCCGTCACCGCCCCCAACCGGGTCTGGATGGCGCCGATGTGCCAGTACTCCGCGCCGGTCGAGGGGCCGGACACAGGCGTGCCGGGGGACTGGCACTTCCAGCACCTCGCCTCCCGCGCGGTCGGTGGCGCCGGCCTGATCCTGACGGAGGCCACGGCGGTCAGCCCCGAGGGCCGGATCAGCGCCCGCGACCTTGGCCTGTGGAACGACACGCAGACGGCAGCGTTCCGCCGGATCACCGCCTTCCTGCGCGAGCAGGGCGCCGTCCCCGGCATCCAGCTCGCCCACGCCGGCCGCAAGGCGTCGGTCAGCCCGCCGTGGATCGACCGCGGCGCGGCCGTCCCGGTCGGCCAGGACGGCGGCTGGCAGGCACTGGGCCCGAGTGCGGCGGCCTTCGGCTCCTACCCGGTCCCGCACGAGCTGACGACGGGGGACATCACCCGCATCGTCGAGCAGTTCGCGGCGGCAGCCCGGCGTGCGCTCGACGCCGGCTTCCAGGTGGCGGAGATCCACGGCGCACACGGCTACCTCGTGCACGAGTTCCTCTCGCCGTACTCCAACCACCGCACGGACGCCTACGGCGGCTCGCTGGAGAACCGGATGCGGTTCGCCTTCGAGATCGTCGACGCCGTCCGCTCCGTGTGGCCGGACGAACTCCCGCTCTTCTTCCGGACCTCCGCCACGGACTGGCTCGACGAGGACCCCTCCCGCGAGGGCTGGACCGGCGAGGACACGATCCAGCTCGCCAAGGAGCTCCAGTCCCGCGGCGTCGACCTCCTCGACGTCTCCACCGGCGGCAACGTCCCCGACGCGACGATCCCGGTCGGCCCGGACTTCCAGGTTCCCTTCGCCTCCGCGATCCGCTCTCGCACCGGCCTCGCCACCGCCGCCGTCGGCCTCATCACCGAGCCCGCCCAGGCCGAGGCCGTCCTCGCCAGGGGCGACGCCGACGCCGTCCTCCTCGGCCGCGCCCTCCTCCGCGACCCTTACTGGGCCCGCCACGCCGCGCGTGACCTTGGCGCGACGGTCCCCGTCCCGAACCAGTACGCGCGCGCCTGATCAGCGGCCGGGGGCATCAGCGTCAGAGCGTGACGGCCAGCTGCGGCAGCACCCGTCCGGGAATCGACTCGGACGGGGTGGTGCCGACGAATTCGGCGCCCATGGCCCGGTAGAACGCTTCCGCGTTCGGGTCGGCGTCGATCGTGAGCCGCACAAAGCCCAGCTCGCGCGCGGCGGCGAGAGCGTGCTCGTAGAGCCGACGGCCGACGCCCTGCCCGATGGCGTCCGGCGCGACGAACAGCATGCCCAGAGCTCCCTCGGGAGGGTCTCCCTCCAGCGTCGCGAAGCCCAGGATGCTGCCGTCCCGTTCTGCGACGACGGTGCGTTTTGGTGCGAGTTCTTCGGGGTGCAGGGTCAGTTCCTGCCGGCAGGCGTCAAGGAACGCCTCGTCGTAGCCCCAGTAGCCCTTCGATCGCAGTGCCAGCGCGCTCAATTGCGCGGCCTCTTCGGCCTGTGCACCCCGGATCAGCACGCCGGCCCCGTCCTTCCGCTCGTCACGACGAATCGGGCGACATGCTGCCACACAGCAGCCGCGCGAGGGGCTCACCTCCGCTCTGACCGTATGGCGGCGTCGTCAATCGGCGGCTTCGCCGAGATAGGCCGCGCGGACGCGCGGGTTGCTGAGGAGTTCGGGGGCCGGTGCGCTCATCACGATCGAGCCGGTCTCCAGGACGTAGCCGCGGGTGGCCAGTTTCAGCGCCTGTGCCGCGTTCTGCTCCACCAGAAGGACGGTGGTGCCCTGCGTGTTGATCTCCCGGATGATGTCGAAGATCTGAGCGACGATCAGCGGGGCGAGTCCCATCGAGGGCTCGTCGAGCAGCAGCAGACTGGGCCGTCCCATCAGGGCCCGGCCGATGGCCAGCATCTGCTGCTCGCCGCCGGAGAGCGTTCCCGCTTCCTGGCTGCGACGTTGCGCGAGCACCGGGAACAGGCCGAAGACCCGGTCGAGGTCCTCCTTGGGCACGCGTCGGAAGCGGTAGGCGCCCATCTGCAGGTTCTCCAGAATGGACATCAGCGGGAACACCCGCCGCCCCTCGGGGGAGTGGCCGATGCCGAGCGAGACCACCTCGTGCGGCGGGATGCCGTCGATGCGCTGGTCACGGAACCGGACTTCGCCCTGGCGCGGCCTGAGCAGACCGGAGATCGCCTGGAGCGTGGTGGTCTTGCCCGCGCCGTTGGCGCCCAGGAGAGTCACCACCTCGCCTTCGTTGACGACCAGGTCGATGCCCTTCACCGCCTCGATCGCGCCGTACGCGACGTGCAGGCCGCGCAGTTCAAGAACGGGCGCGGGCGCGTTGGCAGGCACCGGTGCGGCCATGGGGACCTCCGCGGTCATGACTCCTCCTCCGCCGAGCCCAGATAGGCCTCGATCACCGCCGGGTTGCGCTGTACCTCTTCCGGCCGGCCCTCGGCGATCACCTTGCCGAAGTTGAGCACCGTCACCCGGTCGGCCACCGACATGACCAGCTTCATGTCGTGCTCGATCAGCAGCACCGTCACATCGAGCTCGGAGTTGATCCGCCGGATCAGCCCCTCCAGCTCGCGCTTCTCGGTCGGGTTGGTACCGGCTGCCGGTTCGTCCAGGAGCAGCAGCGCCGGATCGGTGGCCAGCGCGCGGGCGATCTCCAGCCGTCGCTGCACGCCGTAGGAGAGGGAGGAGGCCAGTTCGTCGGCCACTGCCCGCAGGCCGACGAAGTCCAGCAGCTCCTCGGTGCGCCGGTCGCTGTTCCTCTCGTTGGCCCGGGCGTGGGGGAGTCGCAGCATCGCGCCGATGGGGCCCGTCCGTTGTCGGGTCTCGGCCGCGATCTTCACGTTGTCGAAGGCGGAGAGCGCGGCGAACAGACGGATGTTCTGGAAGGTCCGGGCGATCCCGGCATGGTTCACCGCATGCGGTTTGCGGCTCCTGCGGCGTCGGGCCGTACCGCTCACCAGCTGGACGGGGGTGCGGTCCGCCGTGATGAACTCGATCGTGCCCTCCTGCGGGGTGTAGACCCCGGTCAGGCAGTTGAACAGCGAGGTCTTGCCGGCGCCGTTCGGCCCGATCACCGCCAGGATCTCGCCGCGGTCCAGGTGCAGGTCCACCTCGCTGAGGCTGGTCAGCCCACCGAAGCGCAGCGTCACCTGGCGGACGGTCAGCAACACCTCCCCGGCCTTCGGCGGCGTGCGCGTCACGGGGGTGCCCATCAGCTCCTCCCTTCGGGGGACTCGGACATGGCGTCCGCGTCGGCGATGCCCTGGGCCGCGAGCCTGAGCTCCCGCCTGCGTCGCCGGGACGGGATCAGGCCCTGCGAGCGGAAGATCATCATGACCACCAGGATCGCTCCGATCCACATCGGGATGTCCTCCTGGCGGACGATGGCCTGCTCCTGGAAGACCGCGGGCAGGAAGGTCAGCAGCGCCGCTCCGACGATCACGCCGATCAGCGAGCCCATGCCCCCGAAGATCACGTACGAGAGCACGGTGATGGACAGGACGATGGGGAAGCTCGCCGGGTTGATGTAGCCGATACGCGAGGCGTAGAGCACCCCGGACAGACCGGAGGTGGAGGCGCCGATCGCGAAGGCCATCAGCTTGTACTTGACCGTGGGAACGCCGTTGGCCGCGGCCGCCACCTCGTCCTCCCGGATCGAGGTCCAGGACCGGCCGACCTTGGAGTGCTCCAGGCGATTGAAGAGGAACACCAGAATGGCCAGCATCGCGATGAACAGGTACCAGTACGGCAGCGACGCCAGGGTCCAGCTGTAGTGGATGCCGAAGAGGTTGATCGAGAAGTGGGGGATGCCGAACGCGCCCTCGTTGCCCCCGGTCCAGTTGTTCTTGTTCACCAGGAACAGCTGGACGATCTCGTGGAAGCCCAGCGTCACGATCGCCAGATAGTCGCCACGCAATCGCAGCGTAGGAGCGCCGAGCAGCAGACCGGCCGTCAGGCAGACGAGCACGGCGATCGGCAGGATCACGAAGGGGTTGAGGGCGAACGGCGGCCTCACGGGCAGTGCCCGGGTGAAGTAGGCGCAGGTGTAGGCGCCGATGGCGAAGAAGGCGACGTAGCCCAGGTCGAGCAGGCCGGCCCAGCCGACCACCACGTTCAGCCCGACCGCGAGCAGGACGAAGACCGCCACCTGGTCGACCAGGACGCGCTGGTAGAACTCGCTGAGGAACTGCGGGATCACGATCGCCGCCGCCGCCACGGCGGCCAGCATCAGCCAACGGGTGAGCGGGACCGCCGAGAGCGTGCGCAACCGGCCGCGCGGGGCGGCCGTCCAGGTCGAGACGACGGAGCCGAGTTGTCGGGCGCGCCAGACCTCCAGCAGCGCCCAGACCACCACGGCCGCCGCCAGCCACCCGATCAGCGCGGGCGATTCGAGGGCATTGCTGAGCACGTACCAGTGGTCGCTGGGCGTGCCCTCGGCGGTGTCAGTCATGATCCGCAGCAGCGCGCCCATGACCAGCCAGCCGCCCAGCCGCATCCAGCGCGGATCGACCTGCCGCGTCCGGCGCACCTGCACGGGGGGCTTGCCGATGGTCATGCGGCACGCCCCAGCCGCTGCCCGAGGATGCCCGTGGGCCGGAACATCAGGACCAGGATCAGCACCACGAAGGCGACCACGTCGATCCACTGACTCGACATGCAGGACTGGCTCAGGCTTTCGACGATGCCGAGCAGCAGGCCCCCGAGCATCGCACCGCGGATGTTGCCGATGCCGCCGAGCACCGCGGCCGCGAAGGCCTTGATGCCGGGCAGAAAGCCCATCTGGTAGTGCACGTTGAGGTAGGTGCCGAAGAGGAAGCCTGCGGCGCCGCCGAGCAGACCGCCGATCACGAAGGTCTGCGAGATCACCCGGTTGATGTTCACGCCCATCAGGCTGGCGGTCTGCGCGTCCTGCGCCACCGACCGGATGCCGGCGCCGAGCTTGGTGCGCCTGACCACGGTGTCGAGCAGCACCATCAGGCCGAGACCCGAGCCGATGATCACTAGCTGCTGGACTCGCACCTGGGCGCCGAACAGCGTGAAGACCACGCCGTTGGAGTACAGGTCGGGGATGTTCGACTTGTCCCGGCCAAAGAGCTTGCCGGCCAGGTTGGCCAGGAACAGCGACGCGCCGATCGCCGTGATCAGGTAGACCAGCCTGGGCGCGTTCCGCCGCCGCAGTGGACGGTAGGCGACCCGCTCCAGCAGGAAGGCCACGATGGCGCCGAACACCGCGGATCCGGCCAGTCCGGCCAGCATGTAGAGCACGGAGTCCGCGCCGTGCGGGGTGACTCCCGTGGTGACCAGCGCCTGAGCGATGAAGAGGCCGGCGAATCCGCCGGTCATGAACACCTCGCTGTGCGCGAAGTTGATCAGCTGCAGGACGCCGTAGACGAGGGTGTATCCGATCGCGATCAGCGCGTAGAGCGATCCGAGAGTGATCCCGGGGATGAGGAACTGCCAGAAATGTTGGGTGAGACACATGGGCGGGTGGACTTCCTCTGCGCGAGCCCGCCGGACGCCCGGCAGGCGTAGCCTCCCGGGCGTCCGTGCGGACGGTGGCCGGACGTGGATCAGCCGGAACCGGATCAGCCGGAAATCTGCTTGTCCACCGTGCCGAGCTCGGTGATCTTGCCGCCCTTGACCTCGTAGACGTAGATGCCCTTCTCGGTGACCTCACCGTTGGGCTGGAACTTGATCTCCTTGGTCAGGCCCTTGTAGTCGACGGTCTTGAGACCGTCCACGACCTTCGCGCGGGTGACGTCGCTCCCGATCCCCTTCATCACGGAGATGATCGTGTTGGCGGTGTCGTACCCCTCGGGCGAGTACGTGCCCGGAGCCTGATTCGCCAGCGCGGTGTAGTTGGTGACGAAGGCCTTGGTGGCGGTGTCGGTGGCGGCCTGTGCCGACAGGCAGGGGCAGGTGAACTGCCAGCCCTCGCTCGCCGTGCCGGCGAGAGAGATGAACTTCGGGTCGTTGGTGCCGTCGTCGGACATCTCCTTGCCGGAGAAGGAGGTGTTCTTGATCGCCTTCGCCAGCGGGGCGGCGTCCGCGTAGTAGCCCGCGTAGTAGACCGCCCCTGCGCCGGAGTTCGCGACCTTGGTGGCTACCGCCGAGTAGTCATTGGTGCCTGCGGCAACGCTGTCGCTGGTCACCGAGATACCGTCCTTGGCCAGCTCGGTCTTGATGTTGCCGGCCAGACCGACGCCGTAGTCGGACTTGTCGTCGATCAGGTAGACCGACTTCACCTTCAGCACCTTGGCCATGTAGTCGGCGGCCGAGACACCCTGGGCGGAGTCGGGCGGGACGATCCGGAAGAAGGTCTTGAAGCCGTTCGTCGGATCGGTGAGCGAGGAGTTGGTCGCCGACGCGCTCACCGAGGCCAGGTTGGCCTGGGTGAACAGCGGCTCGGCGGCCTTGGTGGCGCCGGAGAAGGTCGGACCGACGACGCCGATGACGCTGCTGTCGCCGATCAGCTGCTGTGCGGCAGTCGGGCCCTTGGCCGGGTCGCCCTGGTCGTCGGCCTCGGCGACCTTCAGCGTGAACGGCAGGTTGCCGGTGGCGTTGGCCTGCTGGACGGCGAGCTTCACCCCGTAGTCGATGTTGATGCCGAGCTGGGCGTTGGGCCCGGTCAGCGGCCCCTGGAAGCCGATCGTGTAGGTCGGCTTGCCGCCTCCGCTGCTGCTCTTGCTGCTTGAGCAGGCGCTGAGTACCAGGACACCCGCGACGAGCGGGGCACCGGCCATGATGATCGTTCTTCTGTGCATGACGCACCTTGCCTTGTGCCCGTGGCGACGCCGGCCAAGTTGAGATCCCCGAAGCTGCCCGACCTCGCGCAATTGGTAGCAAATCTGGACAACCCAAGCATGCGCATTATCAATCACCTCGTGCCCCACGTCCACCGGTGTGTACCCGAGGTTCACCTGTCGGGCCCATTCCCGGTCGATCGCGTAAGGGGCACAGCCGGGGAGCGCTCCACTACGGCGGAGACTGCGGTGGCCGGTCAGCGGTCAGCGGTCAGCGGTCAGTGGTCAGTGGGTGGGGGCTGGTGGCAGGGGCTGGTGGCTGGTGGCTGGTGGCTGGGGCTGGCGGCGAGGCGGAACAGCTCCCGTTCGGCCGGGCCGGTCCAGCAGCCGTCGCTCAGCAGCGGGCCGATGGCCGGGTACCTGGCGACCAGTTCGCCGAGGTCGAGCAGCGGCAGGTCCTCGATCGCCGGGTAGACGACGACCTTGCCCGGGATCCTGCGGTCGCGAACCGCGTCGAGACTGTCGAGAGCGCCCGCCATCCCGCTGACCGCGCCCACCGACAGGTTCGTGTCGAGTCGCCCGTCCGCGACCTCGGCGAGCACCGCGCGCATGTCCGCCACCCCACTTCCGGACGTGCCGACGAAATACAGTCCCTTCGCCACGTAGGTGTCCAGGTCGATGGGACAGGGCACGTCGGTGGCGATGCCCGCGAACAGGTTGACGATGCCGCCCTCGGCCGCGTCCTCGATCGCCGCCCGGACCAGGTCCACGACCGGTGCCATCACGAAGCAGTAGTCGACGGAACCGCGCGGGCGCTCGGTCTCCGGGTCGAAGAGACGCACCTCGACGCCTCGTTCGGCGGCGGTGCGCGTGACGCGGTGGCGCAAGGCGTCGGCGCGCCGCGGATTGCGCACAGCGCCCTCGACCAGTGCCCCCGGCCGGGATGTGACGATCGCCCGCACCATCGCCATGACTCCGGTGGGCCCGCCCGCCCCCACGACGTTGACGTGGTCGCCGTCGCGCAGTTCACCGCTGGCGGGGATCGCGTCCAGGCAGGCGGCGAAGGTGTCCGAGGTGGTCGCGGCGATCCGCAGGCCCTGGTAGTGCACCCGCCCAACCGGTACGTCGACCGGCCGCCCGAACCGGCCCCCGCCGGTCGCGACCAGGACCAGGCCGTCATGGGCCACGAGGGGCAGCAGCCGCTCCAGTTCGGTGGCGTCGGCACCGCAGTAGAGGAGATCGTCCACCGACTGCGGTGCCATCCCGGCCGGGTCGACGACCGTCAGGCCCGCGCTCTCCGCCGTGCACAGCCGCCGACCGCTTCCGGACAGGTCGAGTCCGCTCAGGCTCCCCGAGCCGACCACCAGAACGGTTCCGCCTGGCCGCAGCGCCCGGCGCTCGCGGGTGGCGAAGGCGTGCTCCACACAGGACCACGGCTCGACGAGGGCCAGTTGGCTCGCCGACGGCTCCTCGGGCGCAGGCAGCAGGTAGCTCTCGCCGTCGGCCGCGACGGTGACCCGCTCGTCGAGCAGCACGTACTGCTGGAGACCGCCCTCGAAGTTGTAGCCGAAGGCGCCGTTGGAGTCCGTCGTGGCGAGGTCGCGGAAGTTCGCCTGCACGACGTACCGGCCGCCGACGACCATGCTGGTCACGTCGGGGCCGACCGCGACGACCCGCAGCACGACCTCGTGCCCCGGCACGGTCGGCAGGCTCCCGGGCACGTAGGACGGGATGTCCCGCAGCGACTCGTCCCGAAGAACCGGCATCTTGCGCACGTGCCGGTCGAACTGGTGACGCAGCTTCACATCCGAGAAGCACAGCCCGACGCACTCCACCCGGCCGAGGATCTGACGGTCTCCCGGGATCGGGACCGGCTTGTCCCGCACCAGACGCAACCGATCAGCGCCGGTGAGTTGGACGGCGGTCTGCGTGCTGGGAGTCATGTCGTCCAACTGTCGGGTGCGGCGGCGGGTCGGTGGATCTGAACCCTGGAAGAAGATCACCGCCTTCGGCGGTTTTCAAGACCGCGTTCGAGCTCGCCCGCCCGCAGCCAGCCCGTTCTGCGACGGAACTGACACGGGAACCCTGCGCTGGTGGGCGCAGGCCCGGTATCTTGAGTTCAGCAGACCTTCGAGCGAGGAGGCAGGCGTTGAGTGCTCAGCCGGTCCAGCACGACCACGACCCGCGCGTAGCCGCCGTTCCCCGCAACATCCAGGCCATCGGCAACGCCCTCGGCGGGGCGAAGCGCCTGGCCTTCTACGCGGAGGTGCTCGGCGCCGAGGCCGGTGAGCCGATCAACCTCGTCATCGAGATGTGGTGGCGGGAGGCGATGCTCGATCAGCTGCCTGGCCGCGCCGAACGTCTGGCGGCAGCACTTGCCCGCCGGGGCGGCACCAGCCTGGACGAGCTCGCCGTTCGCGTGGGCAGCCTCGATTGACCGACCGCGATCCCGCGCGTTCGCGCTGGACCGTTCTCACCGACCCCGCGGTGGACGACGTCCTGCTCGGCATGGTCAAGGCAGGGGTCGAGGGGGAAGCGCTCTCCCGCGTGACGCTTCGCTTCCTGCGCGCCCTCGCCTTGGAGGCGGGTGCCGCCCACGAGGCGGGCAGGAAGCTACCCGGTATGCGACTCTCCGACGGCCGCCAGTCCGTCGTGGTGCCACGTGAATCCATCCTGGTTTACTACGTCGCCCTGACGGAGCATCATGAATTACGCGTCACCGACCTGATTTGGATGGTCTGATCTGGGAGATCGAGAATCGAACGGAATGACTAACTCGTTCGTGTTCGGAAGATAGTCCTGTTGGGCCATGGCGGTGGGGTGGGCGGGGATTGATAATTGGTTCTATGGACGCCTCGATGTTCGGGGGCGGGTGTGAAGACGGAGATGCGTCCATGGGTGAGGGCTGTTCTGGCCCCTCGCTCGGGGATGTGTTCCGTGCGGACCCGCTGACCCCCAAGTCTTCCCGCCAGGCCCGCGCTTGTGCGGAGCCCCTCCGCACCCTGCCCGCTTCCGCCCTCTCGTTCCTCGCTGCTCTGGCGGCGGAGGACGATGAGGTGCTGCACGCGGCCGGGGCCCGGTTCCAGTCCGAGCAACTCCTGGCGCTGGTGCGGTTCGAGGAGATGGTGGGCGCGGAGTTGGCGCGCCGCCTGGCGGTGTTCGACCGCACCGGCGGCGCCACCGCCGTCCGGTCCCGCACCACGAAGGGCTTCCTCCGCACCCACGGGCAGCTCGCGGAAAAGCACGCGAACCAGCTGGTCGGCCGGGCCCGGGACCTGGACAAGCTCCGCAGCGTCCGCACCGCCCTCGCGGCGGGTGAGCTGTCCTCGAGCCAGGTGGAGGTCATCGCGAAGGAGATCGCGCCGGTCGAGGACCCGCAGGCCCGCCAGCAGGCCGAGGAACTCCTCATCGCCCAGGCCAAGGTCCTGCACCTCGCGCACCTGCGGACGGCCGCCCAGCAGGTCCACGCCCACCTCGTCGCCGAGGAAGACCCCAAGAACGAGGATGTCCCCGCGAGTTTCCAGTCCTGGGCGAAGCTGTCGCCGACCGGCACCTCGGACGACCCGTTCTGGGTCCTGTCCGGGGAACTGTCGCCGGTGGTGGGGGAGAAGCTCCGCGTCGCCTTGGAGGCCGCCATGGGGACGCCGGTGGACGGGGACCCGCGCACGCACGCGGAGCGGATGGGCGACGCGTTCGAGACCGTCGCCGACCTGGCGCTCGGATCGGACAAGCTGCCGACCACGGGTGGTCAGCGTCCGCACCTGACGCTGATCGCGGACCTGGACGCCCTGCGGAACACCTGCCCCACCCACCCCACCCTCGACCACGACGAGTCCGAGGACGACGAGCCCGAAGAGGGTGGGGATGACCTGTCGGGGCTGCTGCGCCCTCGGGTGGCGGCGACCACGACCCGGGGCTACCAGCTGCCCGCCTGGCAGGCGCGCAAGGAAGCCTGCGACTGCCAGCTCCGTGTCATCCTGACGCGGGGCCAGGACAAGCCCGTCTCCATCGGCCGTGCCACCCGCACCGTCCCCGCGCACCTGCGCGACGCGGTCATCGCGCGGGACCGGCACTGCGTCTGGCCCGGCTGCACCCGCCCCCCGACCTGGTGCGAAGCACACCACCTGACCCACTGGGCCGACGGCGGCCACACCAGCCTCGACAACCTCGCCCTGCTGTGCGGCGAACACCACACCGACCTCCACCAAACCGGCTGGGAACTCGAAATGATCAACGGCCAACCCCAAGCCGTCCCACCACCCGACACCCCACCACCCCCCAACACCAGATACCCCCGATAACGAGCCAGCGTGCCGACGAGCCGCCCCACCAGGCGGCCCACCGGCACGCCCACACGCATGTACGGAACGGACCGGGCGTCAGATCAGCCGCTCCAAGTACCCGTTGTTGACCAGCCACAGAACGTTCAGCTGAGTCGGCCCGCCCGGGACGAGCGTGGCGTCCAGCTGGTACTGCCAGCCCAACCCCGGCTGGTTGAACCAGGGGGCGATGGGGCCCGCGTCGACCTCGAAGGTCTTCAGCACGCGGTAGTCGTGGTAATTGCAGGCAGCCGGTGGCTGGCCGTCCAGGCTCTGCGGTGGGATGGCGCGGGAGGCGTAGGGGAGGCCCTCGGGGGCGAGGAAGGAGCCGTACTCGCTGCCGAAGCGGTCGATGTCCTGGCCGGGGGCCAGGCGTTCCTTGATCTCCGCGGGCTTTCCGTTGGGAAGCAGCAGGTAGCCGTTCTGCGGTGGGTAGTGCCAGCCGCCGGCGCCGTTCCAGGCGGTCGGATCCCAGTACTGGGCGAGGAAGGCGCTGTCGGAGGCGCCGCCCGTGCGCTGGTAGCCGACGAGCTCGTGGCCGACTGGGCCGGTGGTGGGGAGTTGTTCCGGGCCGAGGCGCTTGTCACCGTGATCGAAGGAGGCGGAGCAGGCGTCGCTGGGGAGGGTGTCGGCGTGCGCGGCCGGAGCGCCCGAGAGGGCTGTGACCGCGACGACGAGGGTGAGTCCGGCACCGAGCTTGGCGAGTTTCTGAGCAACCGTCATAGATCCGATCAAAGCACGCCCGACCATGCACAAATCAATGAGTAGACGAATTCATCACCCGAAAGAGAACACGGCCCGCCGGGACACGAAGGGCCAGGAGGCCCGGGGCCCGAACACCGTGCCGAGCCCCGGCGGACCGCCTCCCTCAACGGCCCCTAACCAGCACGGTGTTCCACCAACGGGAAGCGTCCGGCGTCACTGTGCGCGATGCCCACCGCCCACAACTGCCCGTCCACAGCGCTTATCCCGCCCAGCACGGTGTCACCGACCCCCGGGTCGGGCGCGCCCGCCGCCTGCCAAGCGCCGTGCGCGTACGAGGCCACGACCGGCGCCTGATTGCCGGTCGCCGCGTTGTACCAGCTGCCGACCAGCCACGGTGTGCCGTTCGCAACGGCGACCCCGGTCACGTTGGTGAACCCGGATCCCAGCCCGGTGACCAGCGAGGCCGTCCAGCGACCGTCGGCCAGGTGCAGTGCCAGTGGCCGGGCCGCGTGGCGGGCGTCGTCGCTCTGCCCGACCGCCCACACCTGACCGTTCCCCGCTACGGCGACACCCTGCAACAGTGCGCCGCTCGTTCCCGCACCCGGTACGTCCACGACCGACCATCGCGCCCCGTCGAAGTGCTCGACCAGCGGCGCGTCCCCCGCCAGGCCGTCGCGCTGTCCGACCGCCCACACGTCGTCAGCGCCGTGCGCCGCCACGCCGTACAGGTGGTCGCCGGTCACGCCGGGGTCGGGAACCGGGACCACGTGCCAGGCGCGCCCGTCGAAGTGCTCGACCAGCGTGCCGAAGGTGCCGTCCGCGCTCTCCCGGTCGCCGACCGCCCACACGTCCTGCGCCGAGACGGCCGTGGCCGAGTAGAGCGTGTCGTGCACCGAGTCGAGCTTCGGCAGCGCCGCAGGGTGCCAGGCCGCGCCGTCCCAGGCCTGCACCAGGCTGTGGGTCTGGTAGTGGCTGTCGGTCGCCACGCCCACGGCCCAGGCGCGGCCGGGCACGGCGGCGACCCCGAACAGCGTGTTGAAGTTCGGTCCCACGTCCGGCACCGGCGTCGAGGTCCACGAGGTCCCGTCGTAGTGCGCGGCCACGCTCAGCGTCGCGTCCGTGTTGCTGCCAGGCGCGTCCGGGAGGAAGTTGCCGACCGCCCACACGTCGCTCGCCGAGACCGCGGCGACCGAGCCGAAGGAGTTGTCCGCGCTGCCCAGCATCGGGGCCGGCTGCACGGTCCAGCCGGCCGAACTGGAGCTGTCGGGGGTCTGCGAGACCGGCTCGCTCGGCAGCGGGGTCGGCGTGGCGTAGCTCGGCACCGATATCGGACGGAACGGCCGCGCGGGCGAGCCGGAGCCCGTCACCGCGAGCAGCGGAGCGAGCGTGTTCGTGCCCGGGTCGCACGAGTGCTGCAGGCAGTCGACGCCGAAGTCGTCCTGCAGGGTGCGCAGCAACGAGTAGTGGCTGTAGGCCGTGTCGTCCGCGAGATGACGCGGTCCGTGGCTGGTCACGACCACGTTGGCGGTCCGCCCGCCGCCGCCGACGTTGTCGTCGCCCTCGTCGTAGACGATGTCGATCGCGTTGTTGCCGTGCGCCCAGAACGACGCGCCGGTGATCGCGGCGACCAGCTGCCCGAGCTGCCGGTCGCCCTGGGCGACCAGCCGCTGGTCCTGCGGGTCCGCGCCGCCGAGGTTGCCGGAGTCGATGCAGTAGGGCGGGTCGCCGTGCTGGTCGAGGCACTCACTCGGGATGACATAGCCGAACGCGGGCACATGGCCGCTGTTCAGATCGGCCGTCAGTTGCCGCAGCGGTACCTGGCGGGCGCGGTCGGCCGGGTTCCAGGACGAGGTGAAGTTGGTGATCCCGTTGTGCTTGGAGACGTAGAGCGGATCCTTGTCCGGGACGCCGTTGCAGTTGGCCGGGTAGCACATGCCCTGGTAGCCGGGGTGCGGCAGGTTCTGCAGGTAGGTCTTCCAGCCGACGTGTGCGCTGTCGAGCTCGCTGATCAGGCTCGGGGCGTCGACCTTGTTGACGTAGTACGGGTTGTCGTCCTGGACGCCGAAGGTGCTGCCGCCCAGCATGGCGACGTAGTTGGGCTCACTGGGGTGGGAGACCGCGTAGTAGCGGGTCGCCGAACCGTACTCGGTGGCCAGCGCGTTGAGGTTCGGCGCGGCCGGATTGCCGATCAGGTCGCCGTAGCCGTGGTTCTCCTCGACCACCACGAACACGTGGTCGTAGTGCGGAGCCTGCGGCGAACCGGTGGGGGAGTGGGCTGAGGAGGCCTGCGGTGCGAACAGCAGGCCGGCGACCGCGACGCCGGCGACGCCGAGCGTGCGGAGATTCGCAGCGGACATGGTCCGTTCCCTTCGTGCCGTCAGATGCCGGAAGATGCCGTGCAGGGGAGGGGCACTGGAACCGTTCGGGACGGCATCATGTCGGCGCGAAGGGACGGGGCGGACCGCGCTGGCGCACCCGCCAGGGGAACACTTCGTGAACGCAGGGAGCCCGAAGCTCCGGAACGGCTGGGGGCGCGCAGGAGGGGTCGGGTGCTATCCCATCCAGTCGAAGGTGTCCGGGTCGGGGCCGATCCGACCGCCCCGGTCCAGCTCCGCGATCAGCGCGAGGTCGTCGGCGTCCAGGGTGAAGTCGAAGACCTCGATGTTCTGCCGGATCCGCTCCGGCGTCACGGACTTCGGGATCACGATGTTGCCCAGCTGCAGGTGCCAGCGCAGCACCACCTGGGCCGCGGTCTTGCCGTGCTTGGCGCCGATCGACACCAGCGACTCGTCCTCCAGCAGCCCCCGGCCCTGCCCCAGCGGGCTCCACGCCTCCGTCGCCATGCCGTGCGCGGCGTGCAGCGCGCGCAGCTCCTGCTGGGTGAAGTAGGGGTGGAGCTCGACCTGGTTCACGGCCGGCGCCAGCCCGGTCTCGGCGAAGAGCCGCTCCAGGTGCTTCGCGTTGAAGTTCGATACGCCGACCGCCCGAGCCCGCCCCTCGGCGTGGATCTTCTCCAGGGCCCGCCAGGCGTCGGTGTACCGGTCCCGGGAGGGTACCGGCCAGTGGATCAGGTACAGGTCGATGTAGTCCAGGCCGAGCCGGGAAAGGCTCGCGTCGAAGGCGCGCAGCGCGCTGTCGTGGGCGTGCTCGGTGTTCCACAGCTTGGTGGTGACGAAGAGTTCGTCGCGCGGCAGGCCGCTGTCGCGCAGGGCCAGGCCGACGCCGGCCTCGTTCCCGTAGATCGCGGCGGTGTCGATGCTGCGGTAGCCGGAGGCCAGCGCCTCGCCGACGACGGTGCGCGCCTCGGCGTCCGGCACCTGCCAGACGCCGAAGCCGAGCTGGGGCATGGTCAGACCGTTGTTCAGGGTGATCGTCTGCATGGAAACCAGTCTGCCAGCCTGGCACCGCCGTCCCGGCGAGGCACAGCCGCGCCGCGCCCCGCTACGCCTGCGAGCACCCACGTGTGCGCAGGGTTCGCTCTCGGTTCGCCGCGCGTCTCCCGCTCCGCCCCCGCTCGTTATCGCCCGTCTGCAGACAATCTGCCCTGCACCCACCGAGCCGGAAGCACCAACAGACCGGAGCCCTCATGTCCTCGCTGAACCGACGCCGCTTCCTGCAGCTCGCGGGCGGTACCGCCGCCGCGTCCATGCTGTCCACCAGCATCGCGCGTGCCGCGTCCATACCCGCGAACCGTGCCACGGGCAGCCTGCGCGACGTCGAGCACATCGTCGTGCTGATGCAGGAGAACCGTTCCTTCGACCACTACTTCGGCACCCTGCGCGGCGTCCGGGGCTTCGGCGACCCGCATCCGGTCACGCAGCCGTCCGGCAAGCCCGTCTGGTACCAGAACGACGGCGGCGCGAACGGCGGCAAGGACGTCCTGCCCTTCCACCCTGACGCGCCCGACCTGGGCCTCCAGTTCCTCGAGGACCTCCCGCACGACTGGAACAGCACGCACGGCGCGCTGAACCAGGGCCGCTACGACCGGTGGGTGCCCACCAAGAGCGCCACGACCATGGCGCACCTGACCCGCGACGACATCCCCTTCCACTTCGCGCTGGCCGACGCCTTCACGGTCTGCGACGCCTACCACTGCTCGCTGCTCGGCCCGACCGACCCGAACCGCTACTACCTGTGGACCGGGTACACCGGCAACGACGGCAAGGGCGGCGGCCCGGTCATCTCCAACGCCGAGGCCGGCTACGCCTGGACGACCTACCCCGAGCGACTGGAGCAGGCGGGCGTCTCCTGGAAGATCTACCAGGACATCGGCACCGGCCTGGACGCGAACGGCTCCTGGGGCTGGACCAACGACGCCTACATCGGCAACTACGGCGACAACTCGCTGCTCTACTTCGACCAGTACCGCAACGCCAAGCCCGGCGACCCGCTCTACGACAAGGCGCGCACCGGCACCGACGTCAGCACCGGCGGCGGCTTCTTCGACATCCTGCGCGCCGACGTCAAGGCGGGCACGCTGCCCGAGGTCTCCTGGGTGGTCGCCCCCGAGGCGTTCACCGAGCACCCCAACTGGCCGGTCAACTACGGCGCCTGGTACATCTCACAGGTCCTGGACGCGCTCACCGCCGACCCTGAGGTGTGGAGTCGCACCGCGCTGCTGATCTGCTACGACGAGAACGACGGCTTCTTCGACCACGTCGTCCCGCCCTTCGCCCCCACGAACAGCGCCCAGGGCGCGTCCACGGCCGACGTCACCCAGGAGCTGTTCACCCCGGCAGCCGGCAGCCACGCCGTCGCGGGCCAGTACGGGCTCGGCCCGCGCGTGCCGCTGCTGGTCGTCTCGCCCTGGAGCACCGGCGGCTACGTCTGCTCGCAGACCTTCGATCACACCTCGGTCATCCAGTTCATCGAGCAGCGCTTCGGCGTCCACGAGCCCAACATCTCGCCCTGGCGCCGGGCCGTCTGCGGCGACCTGACCGCCGCCTTCGACTTCCGCCGCCACGCCGCGAAGACCCCGGTGCTGCCCTCCACGGCCGGCTACGTTCCCAAGGACGCGAACCGCCACCCCGACTACGTCCCCACCCTGCCCGCCAACCCGGCGCTGCCCAAGCAGGAGCCCGGCACCCGCCCGGCCCGCGCCCTGCCGTACGACCTCGCCGCCGATGGCCGCCTCGACGGGCAGGGCGCACTCACGGTCGACTTCGCCAGCCACGGCCGCGCCGGCGCGAGCTTCCTGGCGACCTCGACGACGCCCGGCAGCACCGGACCGTGGACGTTCACGGTCGAGGCCGGCCGCAGCCTCATCCACAGCTGGCCCGCCGCAGGGCCCGGCGCCACGGCCTACGACCTGACCGTCCACGGCCCGGCCGGCTTCCTGCGTCAGTTCCGCGGCGAGCCGGGCGCCCTGGGCGCCGAGGTCGCCGCCCGCCACGAGGGCGACAGCGGCGAGCTGCGGCTGACCCTGACCAACCACGGCGCCACCACCCTGCGCCTGGTCGTGGTCGACGCCTACGGCGAGCACGCCCCGGCCAAGCTCCAACTGCGCCCCGGCGCCACCGCCGTCCACCATGTCGCCACCCACGGCACCGACGGGTGGTACGACGTCTCCGTCCTCACCGACCAGCACCCCTCCTACCTCCGCCGCCTGGCTGGCCACCTCGAAACCGGCCGTCCGAGCACCAGCGACCCGGCCATCGGCCGGGCCTGACCGCAGATCCGCCGCGCGCCGCCGATCCGCCACGCGGCGAGGGCGGGCCTCCGAACCAGCCGGAGGCCCGCCCTCGTGTCGTGCGGTGGCCGTGGCCAGTACGCGCCCGTGCACGACGAGCCGGCGCTATGGAAGTACCGGCAGCACCGCCCACAGCTTGAGACGGGGACCCCGGCCAACGACGGATCGGACTCTCGTGCCCCCGGGGGGCGCCACCCCGCCTCAGGTCAGTCGATGCCGCGGACGCGCAGCACCGCCCCGCGCCGATCAGCGAGATCACCGCGGCGACGGGGAACAGCGCCCCATAGCCGAACTGGGTGACGATCCAGCCCGCCACCGTCGGAGCCAGGATCTGCGGACCGGCGTTGGCGATGTTGATCACGCCAAGGTCCTTGCCCGCGTCCTCGGTGCGCGGCAGCGCCTTCGTGATCAGAGCCATGTCGACGGCCATGTAGACGCCGAACGCGACGCCGCCCACGATGTTGTAGCCGAGCATCCCGCCCTCAGTCGGCCACATCATGGGGATGGTCAGCGCGGCGGCCGCGACGATGCCGGAAACCAGCACGAAGGGCTTCATCCGGCCGACCTTGTCGACGAGCGGGCCGACCAGCACCGACGCCACCACCGTGAACGGCGGCCGACCCTTGGGGTAGCCTCGCGAGGTTGTTCGTCCACCCGCAGTTCGTCCACCCGCAGAAGGAGACCGCGATGGCTGTCCAGCCCTTCCCGCCGATCGAGCCGACGGAGTCGGGTCTCCTGGACGTGGGCGACGGGCAGCAGATCTACTGGGAGGTCAGCGGCAACCCCGCCGGCAAACCGGCCCTGGTCGTCCACGGCGGGCCGGGCAGCGGCGGCAAGCGTGGCGCGCGACGGATGTTCGATCCGGCGGCCTACCGGATCGTCCTCTTCGACCAGCGCGGCTGCGGCGAGAGCCGCCCGCACGCCGGGGACCCGGCGGTCGGCCTGGCGGACAACACGACCGAGCACCTGATCGCTGACATGGAGCGGTTGCGCGAGCATCTCGGCATCGACAAGTGGCTGCTGTTCGGAGGGTCCTGGGGGTCGACGCTGACCCTCGCCTACGCCGAGCGCCACCCCGGACGCGTCTCCGAGATCGTCATCAGCGGCGTCACCACGACCCGGCCGGAGGAGACGCAGTGGCTCTACCACGGCGTCGGCCGCCTCATCCCCGGCCCCTGGGAGGCGTTCCGCGACGCGGTGCCGGCCCAGGAGCGCGACGGCAATCTCGTCGCCGCCTACAACCGGCTGCTGAACAGCCCGGACGCGCCGACCCGCGAGAAGGCCGCCCTCGACTGGTGCGCCTGGGAGGACGCGGTCATCGCGCACGAGGTACTCGGCCACCCAGGCGCGTACAGCGACCGTCCGGACGCCGACCTGATGGCCTTCGTCCGCATCTGCGCTCATTACTTCGCCCACGACGCCTGGCTCGAGGACGGCCAACTCCTGCGCGACGCCCACCGCCTGGCGGGCATCCCGGCCGTCCTGATCCATGGCCGGCTCGACCTGGGCAGCCCGCTGAACACCGCGTGGGAGCTGTCCAAGGCCTGGCCGGACGCCGAATTGCAGGTCGTCGACGACTCCGGCCACACCGGCAGCCCCGCCATGCGCGACGCCGTCCTGACCGCGATCGCCCGCTTCGCCCCGACGGAGCGCTGAGGGGCACTGAGGGGTGCTGAGGTCGCCGAGGGCGTTCCACGCCCCCGTCAGGAACATGCAACGAACGCGAGGGCCCGCCGGAGCGGACCCTCGCGTGTCGTGCGATCAGTGCATCAGTGCATCAGTGCGTCAGCGTCAGCACATCAGATGGTGCGGACGTTGCCGGCCTGCGGGCCCTTCTGGCCCTGCTCGACGTCGAACTCGACCTTCGCGCCCTCGTCGAGCGAGCGGAAGCCGCTGCTGTTGATCGCGCTGTAGTGGACGAACACGTCGGCGCCGCCGCCGTCCTGCTCGATGAAGCCGAAGCCCTTCTCGGCGTTGAACCACTTCACGGTTCCGGTGGCCATGCTTGTCTCCCTGTCCGGGATCACGGGGTCAGCCATTGTGCGGACCCCTTGGGTGAGTTGATCGCCCGGGTCCTCGGATCTGCTGGTCAAGCTGGACTTCGAACCGCGCGTTCGAGCAGCACGCTACAACGACCGTGTTCGCTTGGCTACAGGGTGTCCAGGGAACGGTCCGCCGGAACAGCCGAAATCCGGCGATCTGTCCAAGTCCGTTCTGGGCACGATCGGGTGGAGCCACCCGGTCAGGCCCGCTTCCTCCGGTTGCGCTGGCGCTGCTGGTAGCCGGCGTCGAGCGCGGACAGCGGAGTGGGCATCAGGGCGCGGACGGGGATCCGGTACGCGCGGGCGATCTGTCGCTCCAGCTTGTTCGGCCCCGACCACGCCCGGCGGTGCGCGGCGGCGAGCTTCGCTCCGGTCCCGAGGTGGGCGCTGGCGACGTGAGCGAGTGCCGCGGCCACCTCCGCGGGGTCGGCGCCGGAGGCGATTCCGGTCCACTGAAGTCGCACCCCGAGGTCTTCGAGCTGCTCGCCCGCGATCCCGAGCGCCCGGCCGAGGCGATCCATCGCAGCGGTGAAGGATTCGGGGTCTCCGCTGAAGCCGGGGGGTTCATGGAGGGGTTCATGGACGTCGCCGCCGGCCCGCCAGCGCATGCTGTCGGCGCTGCCCTGCCAGTCGTCGAGGGGGCCGTCGATCAGCCCGAGGATGTCGCTCACGCCTCCATCATCCTCTGGCATGCGGGCTGCCGGGTCGGTCTGGGGGGCCGGGCTGCGGGGCCGGTCAGCGGGGTCAGTCTGCGGGGCCCGTCAGCGGAGGCAGTGCGAGCAGGGCCTGCGGCGTACCAATGCCTCGCCGAGGGGCATGTGCTGGACGTCGGCGTCGGTCCAGCCCTGGGTCCGAGCGGTCGCCCGGCCGGCCTGGAACAGTTCGCAGGTCTCGCGGGCGTGGTAGCAGTCGCTGGCGGCGGTGGTGATCACAATCTTGGGTGTGGCCATGCCCTGATGCTCCTCCCCACGGCGGCTCACGGCCAGGGTGCGGGCAGGTCCGGGTTGCCGACGCGGGCGCGGGCGGGAAGACGACCGTCGCGCACGCGTCGAGATGCCGGACCCCGAAGCAGCCGCGACCCTGGAGCCATGACCGCCTCGACCTGGCCGAACCAGGAATGCCCCGTCTACGTCGCCTCGCTCATGCCGGGCCAGGCCCAGCGGATCGTCCAGATCATGCGCGCCGACGGTACCCTCACCGAGCCGGAGGGCTGCCGCAACGCCCACGAACTCGCGCGGCTCGTCCATCACGAACGCCCCGACGTCGACCTCGCCGATCCGGCCCAGACCTACTGGGTCGACCGCCCCGGCCAGTGGCCGGCGGCCTGAGGCGACAGAGCGGCGCCGCCGTTCCCCACGCCGCTCGGAGCATCGCTCAGCTCCCGCCGTGAGCCGGGCACGGCGGCGGAGACCCGACCCGTGCCGGATCTCCGCCCACCTGCCGGTGCGCGCCCCTCGGTCGCCGCCGTCACTGGTACCGTGCGCGCAGTTCCCGCTTGAGGACCTTGTGGCTCGGCCCCAACGGGTAGGAGCCGGTGAACTCCACCCGGCGCGGGTACTTGTGCTTGGCCAGGTGCTCCTTGGACCAGTCGATGATCTCCTGCGCCGCCGGCGCGGGTGAGACGGCCGGGTCCAGGACCAGGACCGCGCAGACCTCCTCGCCGTGCACCGGGTCCGGCAGGCCGATCACCGCGGCCTCCGCCACCGCCGGGTGGCGCAGCAAGGTCTCCTCGACCTCCCTCGGGTAGACGTTGAAGCCGCCGCGGATCACGATGTCCTTCTTGCGGTCCACGATCGACACGAAGCCGTCCGCGTCCTTCGTGCCCAGGTCGCCGGTCCGGAACCAGCCGTCGATCATCGCCGCTTCGGTCGCCTCCGGGCGGCCCAGGTAGCCGAGGAAGACGTTGTGCCCACGCACCACGACCTCGCCCAGCTCGCCGACGCCCAGCAGCTCCACCCGCTCGTCGACCTCCGCGCGGGCTATCTCCACGTCCACGCCCCACACCGGGTGGCCCACCGTCCCGGCCCGGGTGCCCAGGTCCGGCTGGTTGACCGAGGCGGTCGGCGAGGTCTCCGACAGGCCGTAGCCCTCGCAGATCGAGGCCGAGAACACCTCGTTGAACCGCTCCAGCACAGTCACCGGCAGCGACGCGCCGCCGGAGATGCACAGCCGCAGCACTGGCAGCGGGCCGTCGAAGCCCTTGGCGGCCTCCAGCAGCGCGATGTACATCGTCGGCACGCCCTGGAAGGAGTTGACGCCCTCACGGATCATCAGGTCCAGCGCCTGTCCCGCGTTGAAGCGCGGCAGCAGCACCAGCGTCGCGCCCGCCCGCCAGGTGGTGTTCATGGCGACGGTCTGCCCGAAGGTGTGGTACAGCGGCAGCGCGCCCAGCACCACGTCCTCGGGGGAGGTGTGGTTGGCGTCGAACGCGTTCACCATCGCGTTCATCACCAGGTTGAGGTGCGAGAGGACCGCGCCCTTCGGTTGGCCGGTGGTGCCGCTGGTGTAGAAGACGACGGCCGGGTCCTCGGCCTCGCGGGTGACGAAGTGGCGCAGCGGCGTGGCCTTCTCGGCGAACTCCTCCAGTCGGCCGAGCGCGCCGGGGACCGGGACCGCCGGCCCCACCGTGACCAGCGGCACGCCGGTTTCGGCCGCCGCGCCCGCCGCGACGATGGCGTTGGCCGCGTGGGCGACGAGCAGCTGCGCGCCCGAGTCGCGCAGCGTGTAGGCGACCTCCTCGGCCGTCAGCAGCAGGTGCACCGGCACCACGACGCCGCCCGCCGCCAGGATCGCGTAGTAGCCGCGCGGGAACTCCGCCACGTTGGGGGCCATCAGCGCGACCCGGTCGCCCGGCTTGACGCCGAGCTGCACCAGGGCGGCGGCCTGCGCCAGCACCTGCTGCCACAGTTCGCCGAAGGCGAGTCGCGTCTCGCCCTCCACCAGGGCGAGCTTGCCGGGGCGGCGCCGCGCGTTCTCGGCGAGGACCGAGGCCAGCGACAGCATGGTCACCGGGCACCGCCGTTGACGTAGAGGGTCTGGCCGCTCACGTACGAGGCGTCCTCGGACGCGAGGAAGGCCACCACGTTCGCGACGTCCTCCGGCTGCCCGACGCGTCGCAGCGGCGTGCGCTCGGCGGCGAGCGTCTGGTGCTCCTCGGCGCTCGCGCCGACCCGCTCCGCGGTCGCCGCGGTCATCGAGGTGGCGATGTAGCCGGGCGCGACGGCGTTGACGTTGATGTTGAACGGGCCGAGCTCGATCGCCAAGGTGGCGGTCAGGCCCTGGATGCCGGCCTTGGCGGCGGCGTAGTTCGCCTGGCCCCGGTTGCCCAGTGCGGACCGCGACGACAGCGAGACGATCTTGCCGTACTTCTGCGCGCACATGTACTTCTGCGCGACGTGCGAGCAGTTGTAGGCGCTGGTCAGATTGACCGTCAGCACCGCGTCCCAGTCGTTCTTCGGCATCTTGAAGAACAGATTGTCGCGGGTGATCCCGGCGTTGTTGATCAGGATGTGGATCGCCCCGAAGTCGGCGGCGATCTGCGCGAAGACGGCGTCCACGGCGTCGTAGTCGGCCACGTCGCAACCGTAGGCGCGGGCGGTGCCGCCCTTGGCGAGGATGGCGTCGACGGTGGCCTGCGCGCGCTCGGCGGTCAGGTCGACGACGGCGACGTGGGCGCCCTCCTCGGCCAGACGCGCGGCGGTGGCGGCGCCGATGCCCTGGGCTGCGCCGGTGACGACGGCCACGCGGTCGGTGAAGCGGCTCATTGCGATGTGCTCCTGAACTCGGGTGCGTGCGAGTTGGGTGGGGTGGTGAAAGCGAGCGAGCGGGTGGCTAGTGCGGCACTGGTCCAAGCACTAGTAGATTGTCGCGGCTAAGTGTCTTTCTGATTGGTGGAGTTGGGCAGAATCCTCCTGTCGCTTCCTTTCGGCCGTCAGGGGTGCCGTGTCCT